>NZ_RZRW01001000.1:0-1288 GCF_003998745.1 Mesorhizobium sp. M7A.F.Ca.US.014.04.1.1
GCGTCAAGATGATGCAGCGCCTTGCTGCGGCTTGTTCGTTCCGGTGACGAAACATTCTGTGAGACAGAAAACCAGTGCTACCGCAACGTGGCGGCCCTGCTTGCCGGCCCGCGCGAGGCGACAGCGCTGATCGAAACCATCGACCGCCTGGCGGCAAGCTTTCCCAAGGAGGGCGCCGACGATGGGCTGGGCGCGGTTCGCGACAGGCTGATCGCGCGCCAGCATGAATTGCACGAAGGTACAGGGCTCGAAGCGGCGATCGGCGCGGCGACCGCCGCCTGCGAGGAGGGCCTGCACCGCATCGGCACGCTGGCCTTGCCCGACCAGCCGGAACAGGCGGCCGACGTGCTTGCCGAAGGCGCCCGCGTCACGCTGCGCCGCGCCAGGAAGGCGCTCGACAAGGCCGGATCGCGGGGAGCGGCCGATGATTTCCACGATCTGCGCAAGGCGGCCAAGACCCACGGCATGCATCTGTCGCTGCTCGGCAGGCTGTGGCCGACACCGATCAAAGCAAGGCGCAACGCGGTCGACGAACTGGGCGAGCGGCTGGGCGACCTGCACGATGTGCTGGTGATGCGCGCCCTGCTCGAGGCCGACGACCAGCTGCTCGGGCCGCCCGAGGACACGAAACTTCTGGCCAAGCTTTTGAAGCGGTCGGAAAAGCAGCTGAAGAAGAGCTGCCTTGCCGAGGCGGCCGAGCTGTTCGGCGACAGTCCCAAACGCTCGACACGCAAACTGGCCCGCAAGGCGCGCGACGATCTGGCTGCGCCGCCGGAAGAGGCCGCGGCATCGTAGGATGACTTGGCGCTCTTCCTCTCGGTCCGGACGGGGGGAAGAAAGGCGTGCGCTAGCCCTCATTACCCGCCCATGCTAATCGCCATGGAGTATGACCGAGCCCGGCGACACGCTTCTGGATCGACTTGGCCGCTGGCTTGCCGGCCGGCTGCAGGAAGAATCGTCCGGCTACGAGCCCTACACCCCCTCCGATGCCGAAACGCTGCGTCGCACGCTTGAGCCCGGCGACATCCTGCTGATCGAGGGCAACCAGAAGATCTCGGCGGCGATCAAGTACCTGACCCAGTCGACCTGGTCGCATGCGGCCTTCTATATCGGCGATGCCTTGCCCGCGCCGGCGGACGGCTCGGAGCGGCCGCGCCTGATCGAGGTCACGATCGGCGAAGGCTGCGTCGCCGTTCCATTGTCGCGCTACCGCACCTACAACACCCGTATCTGCCGGGCGAGTGGGCTGGCGCCGGAGGATCGCGACAAGGTCGTCGCCTTCATGATC
>NZ_RZRW01001001.1:0-1285 GCF_003998745.1 Mesorhizobium sp. M7A.F.Ca.US.014.04.1.1
GTGACGGCCCCGATCCCGGCACCGAGATCGAAGGCACGGCCCAGAACCCGCCGCGCAACCCCGCGGATCTGGCCAAGGGCCTGGCCCGCATCGGCATAACAATCGCCAGCGGCAAATCGCAAAGCCGCGCCGGCACCGGGGCCGCCGACGCACGGAACTTCAGTCCAGGAGCAAACATCGAAGCGCAATTCAGACCATTCCAGGCCCTGGTGAACGGCCCTGCCGGACATCGCCCGATCGATGCTCTGACCCAAAACTTCAGCGATATCTATCAGAGCCTGCAACTGGCGGCCGAAGTTCCTTCGCAGACGGAACGCGTCAATTCGAACCTGCAGCTGCAGATAGCCACGCTTCGCGCCAATGTCTCGCGCCTGCCCAAGCAACTCGGCCGGATGGTCAACGCGACGGCGGATGAGTTCGAAGGCAACGTTGCCGAAACCTCGGTGACCAACTTGAATCAGATACTTGACCAGACGGTCACAGCCCCTTGTGAAGCCGCAATCAGCGGCCGTTATCCCTTCGCCCGCGACGCCACCGAGGATGTTGCGATGGCAGATTTCGCCAAATTGTTCGCCCCTGGCGGCTTGCTGGACCGGTTCTTCGCACAAAATCTAGCATCGCTGATCGACATGACCAGCCAGGACTGGACTTGGAAACAGGATGCGCGATTTGGACGCGACCTGTCGAAATCGACCCTGAAAGACTTCCAGCTTGCGGCGGAAATCCGCAGCGCCTTCTTCCCATCGGGCGGTTCGTTGCCTTAGGTCAGCATCACTTTCACACCGTTCTCACTGAATGGCGATGTCGATACGGCGATACTCGATGCCGAAGGCCAGATCGTCTGGAGCAATCAGACGGGCAACGCGCCGAGCGCGGTCACCTGGCCGGGCGAGGCAGCTTCCGCGTCCGCCAGCCTAAGCTTGACGCCGGAGATGCCAGGCCGCGAATCCGCCATCAAGTTCGAAGGGCCCTGGGCGCTGAAACGACTTCTGGACAAGGCTGCCGTCACCGGCGACGACAGCAACATGCAAGCGCGCTTCGTGATCGGCGGACGCGACGTTACTTATGCTCTCCAGACAGGCTCAGGCTCCAACCCCTTCTTCCTCCCGGCCCTGTCCGGATTCAGCTGTCCCAAGGCGTTTTGAACAGGGTTCATCTGCTGAACATGGCGTCTGTCCGCTGACCACGGCGTTCAAAGCTTGGTTTTCCTTAGTTTTCGATACTTTAATGTTCGAGCCTGTGGCAAAGTGGCGCCAGCGAGCGTCCACAGGTGCGCCGCAGAAGG
>NZ_RZRW01001002.1:0-1228 GCF_003998745.1 Mesorhizobium sp. M7A.F.Ca.US.014.04.1.1
TGACAGCACAATGCCGCCATGTTCGGCGTCGAGCAGCGCTGTGCCGGTTAGACGAGCCAGCGAAGTGCCCAACCCGACAACCATCGGCACGCCGCGCGAACGCGCCAGCATGGCGACGTGGCTGGCGGTGCTGCCCGCCTTCAGTGCGATGCCGCCGCCGCGGCTCCAGTCGGTTTCGAGAAAACGCGTCGGCGCGATATCCCAGCCGTAGAGGATGGCGCCGGTTGGCGCCTGGACGTCGCCATCCTCGGACAGCGCCCGCAGCACCTGGTCCCTGATATCGCGTATGTCGGCGGCCCGTGCGCGGAAATAATCCTGGTCTGACGCGTCGTAGCCGGCAATCTCGGTATCAAGCGCTTGCCGCCAGGCTTTGTCGGCTGGCAGGCCGGTGCGGATCGCGGCAAAGGCCGGGCTGCTCAGCGCATCGTCTTGCAGCATGGCGATCTGAAACTCGAGAATGTCGGCGGCATCGCCCTCGGCCATCTCGCTCAATGCGGTGAGACGGCTTGTCGCGACGGCGATTGCGGCTTCGAGCGCGGCCTTCTCGTCGTCGGCTGTTTCTTTGCCGACATAGGATACGACAGTCTGGTCGAGGTCGAACAGTGGCCCCTCGGCATAGCCGGCCGAGGCCGAAATGCCTTGCAGTCTAAGCGGTTCGGACATGGTCCGCGCCTTCGTCGAAATCGCGCCGCACCAGTTCGACCAACGCGTCGACGGCATCATTGGCGCCGTCACCGCTGGCCCTGATGTGCAGCACGGTGCCCTTCGGCGCCTTGGCCGCCATCACCTTGACGATGCTCTTGGCGTCGAACCATGGCCCGTTGGCGGCGAGCGCGATCTCCACCTCGGCGGCAAAACTCTTGGCCAACTTGGTGAACTTCACCGAAGGACGCGCGTGCAGACCCACCTCGTGGGTGATCACAACGGTCGCTTCGGCGGATGCGGACATGTCTTTCAAAATTCCCGTTCGTTCACGACGGCGACAATTCATGTGCCGTCGCCACCACTTCCCGCAGCGAGGCGCCGCCGGAGGCCTCGGTCGCTGCCATCACCGCGCCTTCGACGATCGGCGCGTTGCAGACTATGATCTTGTGCGAGCGTGGCTCGCCGATCATCTCCACCGCCATTTCCGAGTTGGTCTCCGCGCCGCCGAGATCGACCAGAATGGCGACACCGGCTTCCGACCAGGCCTTGTCGATGGCGCCCATGATCGCCTCGACATTGGTGC
>NZ_RZRW01001003.1:0-1280 GCF_003998745.1 Mesorhizobium sp. M7A.F.Ca.US.014.04.1.1
GCCGAGCACACCTATGACGACACCAAACCGATGCGCATCGCCGTCGTCGGCCGTCCCAATGCCGGCAAGTCGACGCTGATCAACGCGCTGATCGGCGAAGAGCGGCTGCTCACCGGACCGGAAGCCGGAATCACCCGTGATTCGATCTCGGTCGATTGGGATTGGCATGGCCGCCGCCTGAAGCTGTTCGATACGGCCGGCATGCGCCGCAAGGCCAGGATTCACGAAAAGCTCGAAGTGATGTCGGTGCAGGACGGCCTGCGCGCCATCCGCTTCGCCGAGATCGTCATCATCGTGCTCGACGCCACCATTCCCTTCGAGAAGCAGGATCTGCAGATCGCCGACCTGATCATCAGGGAAGGCCGGGCGCCGGTGATCGCCTTCAACAAATGGGACCTGATCGACCATCCCCAGGAGCTTCTGGCCGAACTGCGCGAGAAGACGGAACGGCTTCTTCCCCAGGCGCGCGGCCTGCAGGCCGTACCTGTCTCCGGCGAGACCGGGCGCGGCCTCGACAAGCTGATGGATGCCGTCATCAGGACCCACAAGGTATGGAACAGCCGCGTCTCGACTGGCAAGCTCAACCGCTGGCTGGAAGGCATCCTGGCACACCATCCGCCGCCTGCCGTGGCAGGGCGCCGGCTGAAGGTCAAATACGTCACCCAGGCCAAGACCCGGCCGCCGGGTTTCGTTGTCCAGTGCTCGCGGCCCGATGCGATGCCGCAATCCTATGTCCGCTATCTCTCCAACAGCCTGCGCGAAGCCTTCGATATGCCCGGCGTGCCGATCCGCATCGCGCTGCGCACGTCGGACAATCCGTTCGCCGGCAGGTCGAACAAGCGTAAATAAGCGGTCGGGCGCTGGATACCTGTTCCGGCTGTCTAAGCGACCTCCTTCAACCGCTCGTCCCGTGGCAGCGCCTGCAACGCCGCCTGCAGCAATATGTCGGCCAGCCGCGCTGCCACCGGATCCAGTTCAGCATCCTTCTGGTGCAGCACCAACGCCATTTTGGGCAATGCCGGCAGCCCGGCGATCTCCGGCGTCATCGCGCTGACGCTGGCCGGCAGGCCGATGTCGGTGCGGATTGTCAGCCCCAGCCCCGCCGCCACGGCTGCCCAGATGCCGCCAAGGCTCGGGCTGGAAAAGGCCATCCGCCACGACAGGCCGGCGCGGTCGAGCGTTTCGGTTGCCACCGTGCGCAGAAGGCATGGCGCTTCGAGCGCCACCAGCGGCAGCGGCTCACTGTTGCGCAGGCTGGTCTCGATACCCTTTGCCGGCCC
>NZ_RZRW01001004.1:0-1278 GCF_003998745.1 Mesorhizobium sp. M7A.F.Ca.US.014.04.1.1
CGCCCGCCATGCCAAGATCATCCTCGTGCGCATCCTCGGCGGCTACGACTGGTGGCGCTACGGCTGCGACCAGCTTGCCTCGACCGCCCGCGAACGCGGCATAAAACTGGCGCTGCTGCCCGGCGAATGCCGCGACGAGGATCTGCGCCTGATCGAAGCCTCGACGCTGCCGCGCGAGGAGTTGGACGGCCTGCTCGACTATTTCCGCGAGGGCGGCCCGGCGAATATGAGCGCGCTGGTGCGCAGGCTGGCGGGCTTGGCGGGACAGGATGCGGAAGTGATCGGCCCGGTGGTGGTGCCGAAAGCTGGTTTTTACGTGCCCGGATGTGGAGTTGTGGAGAAGCCGGACTTATCGAATGCTGGCGCTTACAACGTCAACGCTCCTATCATCCCCATCCTGTTCTATCGCTCGATGCTGCTGGCCGCCGATGTCGCGCCCATCGATGCGCTTGTTGAAGCGCTGCGGCAGCGCGGCATCGACCCAGTCCCGATCTTCGTCTCCAGCCTCAAGGACCCAACCTCCCTCGCCTTCGTGGAAACAGCACTGACGGCGCTGAAGCCCGCCGCCATCATCACCGCGACCGCTTTCGCCTCAGGCGCCGAACCCGGCATCGAAACGCTGTTCGACCGCGCCGGCGTGCCTGTCTTCCAGGTCATCGTCGCCACCACCCGCCGCGACATCTGGCAAAACAACCAGCGTGGCATGGCACCCGCCGACCTCGCCATGCATGTCGTGCTGCCCGAACTCGACGGCCGCGTCCTCGCCGGCGCCATTTCCTTCAAGGGCGAGACCGAGACCGATCCCGCACTCGGCCACCGCGCCTTCGCCAACCGGCCGGAACCGGATCGCGTGGCGCAGGTCGCTGACCGCGTCGCGGCCTTCATCAAGTTGCAGGAGACACCCCGCGCCGGGCGCAAGCTGGCCATCCTAATCCCGGATTACCCTAGCGCTCCTGGTCGAACCGGCTATGCCGTCGGCCTCGACGTGCCGTCCAGCGTGCTCGCCATGCTGCATGACCTGAAGGAGCAGGGCTATGTGATTGAGGGGATTCCGCAGACGCCGCGTGGGTTGCTGGATTTGCTGGAAGCCAGCGATACTGGATTGGCCTTAGATAACTACATTGCCTTCTCGACGGAGTTGCCGACTGCGGCAATTACTGCGGTCGAAGCCGCTTGGGGCAAAGCGGAAGACGAAACAGGTTTGCGCGGAAGCTTCCCCTTCCGCGCCGCCACCTTCGGCAACGTCACCATCGCCCTCGCCCCCGACCGCGGCCGCTC
>NZ_RZRW01001005.1:0-1277 GCF_003998745.1 Mesorhizobium sp. M7A.F.Ca.US.014.04.1.1
CTTCGGCTGGCGGACGCTTGCGATTGAGTTCGGTGAAGTAAGCGGCCATGCCTCCGCCCAGCCCGATCCCCGGGAAAGCCCGGCGAGCGGCGGAGTAGCATTCGGGGAAGCTGGGCATGACCGGCCGCGGTGCTCCCGGCTGAACGGATTTCATGTCCTGCGCCGGAAAGACGGAGACAGCTTCCAGTTTGAGGCCGATTGTATGGACCGCATCAGCGACGGGCGCCAATTCGCCGAATGGGTCGAGCGTGCCCTTGGTGATGATCTCGAGGACCACGCCTGCGCCGGTCAGCCGTGCAAGCGCGGCGTAGCTTTCGAGTTCATCATGGCCGTGTCCGAATCGGAGATCGACTTGGCAGACCATCCACTGCGGAGCCATTCGTCGTAGAAGCTCGGGGGATACAAGCGCGTGCCTTGCCTCGTCGCCAGCGACGCCGACGCCAACGCGAGGCACTTGGCCGACGGGTCTGCCGATCGTCAGGTTGATGAGTGGATTGCGGTTTTCAGACGCCCCGGCACGAAGCGTTCCTGACACGTGTAGCCGGACGACCTGGGTGAATTTCTGGCCCTTGGGCAGTCGGTAAGGCCACGGGCGACGCAGAGGGCGGACATAGGTTTTATAGGAAGCGTCAGACCAATTGCGTTGATCCTCCATCTCGAAGGCATCACCGTCCATGGTGCATGTGGCCCAGATCCCAGGCGCGATCTCATGCGACAACGCCCGGATATCGGTGAACGGACATTTAGGGTCGATGTGGTCCGGAAAGAGCGATAGCTCATCATGACCATCCTCATGCAGCACCTTTACCGGCTTGCCCGCCAAGGCTTCGATCGGATGAAGGACGATGAAGCCGGTCCGATTCGTCAAAAGGTCAGTCTCGGGCTCTGCCTCGGCCGCAAAAGCCAGCGCACCATCACTACTGCCCGAGATCCGTACCTGATAAACCAGGCGACCGGATGTTGCGGAACATGTTGCACGGTATGCGACGCTGAACACATCCAGCCTTTCATCGATGTGGAGATCATCGAGAACGGCTGTAGCGGTTCCCCAATTTTCGTCCCGCACAAGGAACGAGATTCCGCGCAGAATCTCAATTCCGTCAAGGCGGATGTAGCGTAACGCCCCATTGTCGAAGTCGACCGACAACGGTCCCGCGCGAAGTGTGCGCAAGGGTGGCTCGACCTGTTCGGTTCCACACAAGCGGATGGCTCGAGATGCTGCCAAGGTCAAATTGCTTGCTCCGTCGCAGCGTCAAAAATCGACGCCCGGTTCATGT
>NZ_RZRW01001006.1:0-1274 GCF_003998745.1 Mesorhizobium sp. M7A.F.Ca.US.014.04.1.1
GGTGACGACGCGGATCTTCGGGCGGGACGCACGCGCAGGCATCGTCGGTGGAGTGTCGTCGTCCTTCTCGAATGTGGTGCTGCTGGGCATTCCCTTCGTTCTCGGCGTATTCGGGTCGAGGGGATTCGAAGTGCTGTCGCTGCTCGTTTCCGTGCATCTGCCGACCATGATGATGGCTTCGATCATCATGTTCGAGATATTTGGCCGCGGTGGCAGTGAGCCCGTACACCTGCTGCGCATCGTCCAGAGCTTTCTGAGAAGACTGTTCACCAATCCCCTGATCATCGGTATCCTGGCCGGGCTGGCCTGGCGCCTAACCGGCGCGCCGCTGCCGAACCTTGCCACGCGGCTGGTCGATACGCTGGCTGGCACTGCCGGGCCAGTGGCGCTGTTCGCCATGGGGCTCAGCCTGCGCCGTTTCGGCATATCTGGCAATGTCCGGCCGGCGTTGGCGCTTTCGGTGCTGAAGCTGTTCCTGATGCCGGCGCTGGTGCTGGTCTTCGTCTGGTTGCTCGGCATGCCGCCCTTGACGGCCAAGGTGGCGGTGATGGTGGCCGCGATGCCATCCGGCGTCAATTCCTATCTGATCGCGGTGCAGTTCAACACCGGCCAGGCGCTGGCGTCGAACCAGATGACCCTCGCCACGGCCTGCGCCGCCGTCACCACCGCGTTCTGGCTGACTGTTGTCTTGTACGTTTTCGGGTAAGGCATCGGTGTAAGCACGTCAGCCTGCTCTCGTCTCGCTCTGGCCCAAGCCCTATATGCCATCTTGCGATTGCTTGCGTGCCTTGCCCTCGGTAAAGAGCAGTGGCTCCGGCGTGCCGGCCTCAGTCCATGGCGCACGCGCACCGAAGATTTCACAGACCCGCCCGTCAGGGCGCCGAACGGAGGATAGCATGCTTCAGAAAACCAGCCATTTCATGCGGCAGGCCAATCTCATCAATGGCGAATGGGTGCAGGCCGACAGCGGCCAGACGGTCGACGTCAACAACCCTGCCACCGGTCTCAAGATCGGCACCGTGCCGAAGTCGGGCAAGGCCGAGACCCGCCGCGCCATCGAAGCCGCCGCGGAAGCTTTCAAGACCTGGCGCAAGACGACCGCGCTCGAGCGCTCGAAGCTGCTGCGCAAGCTGCACGACGCGATGATGGACAATCAGGACGTACTGGCCGAACTGCTGACCATCGAGCAGGGCAAGTCGCTGTTCGAATCGAAGGGGGAGATCGGCTCGGCCGCGTCCTACATATTGTGGGTCGCCGAGGAAGGTCGCCGCACC
>NZ_RZRW01001007.1:0-1273 GCF_003998745.1 Mesorhizobium sp. M7A.F.Ca.US.014.04.1.1
ACGCCAGCCTTGCCGCCGACAATACGGGCAACGGTGGAGATCTCGGCGTGGAACGAGCGGAGATAGGCAGTTACCGGCTCATAGTGACGTGTTTGCTTGGTGTGGCAGGCACAGAACCAGCAGAGTCTGTCGCAGAAGGGAATATGCAGATAGAGTGAAATCTCGTCGCCGTTCTCCAGCGCCTCCAGCCAGCCTCGACAGATAGTGGCATCGACCCCCGGATGGAAATGCGGCGCGGTCGGATAGCTCGTGTAGCGCGGCACGTTCTCGCCAAGTCTGGCAGCTAGTTCCGGTCGCATCTCGCCATTCCTGTGGTTGCATGGCCCGGAAAATGACCGCAACGGCACGCCGATACCTTGATTTCGGTCAAAGCCTTTGCACCGGACAAACTGCCACAAGGCTTTTTCAATGGCCGATGCTTATCTTGCCGATACCCTGGATCCTCGGACGATCGTGATGACAGTGCGTCAGGATGTTCATAGTGCCGGTATTCCCGTGCTTTGCCAATCCTGCGAGGCAAGGCATCGCGGCATTTGCGGTGCCCTTGATCCCGATCAATTGGTCGGGCTCGCCAAGACCTCGTCAAAGCACACCGTTGAACCGGGGTCAGAACTGATGGGCGACGCCGAAACCGTCGACAGCTATTCCAACGTGCTTTCCGGCGTCGTGAAGCTGACGAAGAGCCTTTCGGACGGGCGCCAGCAGATTGTCGCGCTTCAGTTTGCCCCCGATTTTCTGGGACGGCCGTTCAAGGTGGAAAGCGTGATCAACGCGGTAGCGGCAACGGCCGTCTCCCTGTGTTCGTTTCCAAGGGCTTCCGTCGAAAGGATGATGAGGGAGTCGCCGGATCTCGAGCACCGCCTGCTCAAGCAGACGCTGAACGAACTCGACGATGCACGCGACTGGATGGTCACGCTGGGACGCAAGACCGCTGCGGAAAAAGTGGCGAGCTTTCTGCTGATGATTGCCAGAAACATCGATCCCACGCTCGATCCAAACACCAATCCGACGAGCTTCGAACTGCCTCTCACACGTGCCGACATCGCCGATTTCCTCGGCCTGACAATCGAGACGGTGAGCCGCCAGTTGACCCGGCTGCGGACAGACGGCGTGATCCGGATCGACAACAACCGCCATGTGACTGTGGACAGCCTTGCCCGGTTGGCGAGCCGCTCCGGAGCCTAGAGTAATTCCAGGAAAAGGCTGAAACAGTTTTCCGTCCGGAATTGCGTCAACTCTAGTCTCGATCGACGATCGCGATCATCGGCAGGAC
>NZ_RZRW01001008.1:0-1271 GCF_003998745.1 Mesorhizobium sp. M7A.F.Ca.US.014.04.1.1
ACACGAAACCGCAGGCATAGGTGTCGGAACCGCCGGTGCCGAACAGGCCGTTGACGGTCTTGTGGCTGAGATAATAGCTCTCGACGCGCGAGATTTCGGTTGCCGGATCCGGACCGGTGTTGACGACATCGTAGGTGACGCCGCTGCCACTGTCCTTGATCGCCTGGATGTAGCCGTCGAGGCGCGGCTGCGTGTTGAGTGAGCCCGGCACGCCGATCGACAGCATGACGTGGCCGCCCTTGGGGATCAGCTTCAGCCACTTCAGCGCCGAGTTGTAGCCGGACTGATAGAGCGGCTGGCCGACATAGGAGAGCCGCTTGTTGGGGCTGCCGACCGGCACGTCGGCGTTGAAGGCGACAACCGGAATGCCGGCTTGCGCGGCCATGTCGGTGGCGGCGTCGAAAGCCGTCGGGTCGACCAGGCACACGGCGATGCCGTCCGACTTCTGCGCGATCGCCGTCTGCATGGCGCTGACCATTTCGGAGACGACGTTCTTCTGCGAACCTGTCCACTGATAGCTGCAGCCGAAAGCCGCGCAGGCATCCTGGATGCCGTAGACCGTTGGCGTGAAGAACTGGTCGAGCGTCACGTGGCAGACGAAGTGGAATTTGTAGGGCTTCTTCGGCAGGCCGGGCGATGAATCCGCTGCTCGTGCCGCGCTGATGCCGCCGACAAGACCAGCACCCAGTCCGCTGGCGAGGCCGGCTGCGCCAAGGCCGAGTTTTCCGGCCAGCGCGAAAGCGCTGCGCCGGCTGATGCCGGCATTCACCATCTCCATCAGATTTTTCGTCTCGTCGTCCATGCGTTCCTCCGTTGTCGCTTTGTAGGCATCGCTACAATTGTCATCCGGTTACATTGTTATATGACAACTTTTGTGTCAATGCTTTTTCGCCGCCGAGTTCAGGACGGCCCTCTGCGGCCTAATGGCGCGAAGGCGGCCTTCTGGGCGGCACAAATGGACGATCAGGGATTACAGGAAGAGAAAATGGCTGAAATCGAATTCAGGGCTGTTAGCAAGGGCGGCCTGAAGGTGACGACGATCGGGCTCGGTGGCACGGGGCTCGGCAACATGTACCGCGCCGTCGACACCGATGCGGCGGTGAAGACTGTGCAGGCGGCCTATGAAAATGGCATCCGCTATTTCGACACCGCACCTGTCTATGGCTTTGGCGTCAGCGAGACGCGTCTGGGCCTTGCCATCAAGTCGCTGCCCCGCGCGGACATCGTCATCTCGTCGAAGATCGGCTACGACCTCGTGCCGATCCCGCCCG
>NZ_RZRW01001009.1:0-1266 GCF_003998745.1 Mesorhizobium sp. M7A.F.Ca.US.014.04.1.1
CGCCAAGCCATTTTCGTGACGCAGACAGGGCCCGGTCGGCATCGAGAGGCCGTTGCCGATAATGTTCCGCCATCTCGCAAAGCATGGCCGCGAGCGTCGTCGCGTCCTCGATCGTCGCCCAGCGGACGTCGACCGTCACGGTATCAGCCCAGGAATTTGGCGATGATCGCGTCGCCCATCTCAACCGTACCGACCTCGGTCATGCCATCGGACATGATGTCTTTCGTCCGCAGGCCCGCGTCGAGCACGGCGGCGATCGCGCCTTCGACGCGGTCGGCTTCATCGACCATGCCGAAGGAATAGCGCAGGCACATGGCGAAGGAGGCGATCATGGCGATCGGGTTGGCAATGCCCTTGCCGGCAATGTCGGGCGCCGAACCGTGCACCGGCTCGTACAGCGCCTTGCGCTTCTTGGTCTTGGCGTCAGGCGCGCCGAGCGAGGCCGACGGCAGCATGCCGATCGAGCCGGTCAGCATGGCGGCGATGTCGGACAGCATGTCGCCGAACAGATTGTCGGTGACGATGACGTCGAACTGTTTTGGCCAGCGCACCAGCTGCATGCCGCCGGCATCGGCCAGCATGTGGTCGAGCTTGACGTCGGCATAACGCGCCTTGTGGGTCTGGGTGACGACCTCGTTCCACAGCACACCCGACTTCATCACATTGCGCTTTTCCATCGAAGTGACATGGTTCTTGCGGGTCCGCGCCAGCTCGAAGGCGACGCCCGAAATGCGCTCGATCTCGAACGTGTCGTAGACCTGCGTGTCGATGCCGCGCTTCTGGCCGTTGCCGAGGTCGATGATCTGCTTGGGCTCGCCGAAATAGACGCCGCCAGTCAGCTCGCGCACGATCAATATGTCGAGACCTTCGACCACCTCCTGCTTGAGCGAAGAGGACGCTGCCAGTGCCGGATAGCAGATGGCCGGGCGCAGATTGGCGAACAGCTCCATGTCCTTGCGCAGCCGCAGCAGGCCGGCTTCTGGGCGCACTTCATAAGGCACCGCATCCCATTTCGGACCGCCGACGGCGCCGAACAGCACCGCGTCGGCCGCCATCGCCTTTTCCATGTCGGCATCGGAGATCGCCGCGCCATGCGCGTCATAGGCACAGCCGCCGACCAGCCCCTCATCGGTGGCAAAACCGCTGCCGAGCCTGTCGTTCATGACCGCGATCAGTTTCTTGACCTCGGCCATGGCCTCAGGACCGATGCCGTCAACGCGGTGCAGGAAAAGATCCTTCGTTGCCATGGAGAAACTGTCCTGGAAC
>NZ_RZRW01000101.1:0-13415 GCF_003998745.1 Mesorhizobium sp. M7A.F.Ca.US.014.04.1.1
GGCCCACAATCCCGGCTTCTTCGGCATACTGGGCGTCTTCCTCGTCTCCTTCTCGATCGCGCAGATCTCGCATGCGCCGGGCGGACTCGGCGTGTTCGAGGTGGTGTTCCTCGCCGGCCTGTCGGACATGGATCCGGTCGGCGTGCTGGCGGCGCTGCTGGTGTTCCGGCTGTTCTACCTGATCGTCCCGCTGATTCTGGGCCTGGGCATCGTGCTGTTCTTCGAACGCTCGCAGTTCAGCCGGACGGAGCCTTGAGGCGTGGAATAGGACTGGGCGCCGCGCGCCGGCATCTGCAGTGTGGCGTCCTGTCGAAACGTGCCATTGACGCACAGAGCAGGCTTGACTATTTTCCGCTGGCGGCTACAAGGCAGCGCTCACAGCGGCTTGCCCGCTCGGCCCGCACGGTTTTCACGTTTATCGTGATATTCAAGATCGTGCCTGCTGGGGAATAGGTTAACGGTAGACCCACGGACTCTGACTCCGTTAGTCCTGGTTCGAATCCAGGTTCCCCAGCCACTCCTCTTCTCTCGATCAAAACAATCACCAACGCTCATCATCGTGAAATGCTCCCTGGCGACCACCTGACGGGATTCCAGCTATGGTGGGTTGCGGCGGGGTGACATTTATAGGATCGTCAAAGGATCGAAATTATCGAAGGAAGAACGGAATGCGCGCTTTGGTCTTCATCGGATTTCTGATGTTCGTTACTTTCTTGGTTGGCTGCACGACAGACAAGGGGAATGCCAGTCAAACCCAGACTGCGGAAGACAAGGCGCAGTGTACCGGCTTTGGTTTTAAACAAGGCACGGATGCTTTTGCCAATTGCATGATGAAGCTTTCGTCGCAGCGACAAGGCCAACAGCCCCAAGATCACGATGCACTCCTTCGCCGGTATAAGTCCTTAAGTATGGCTCGGCGCGGTGATGATCGGTATCCTGTATGCAGCGCCTCCGACATGGACAATGAACTCGATACTTCGGCAAATAAATGGATTGGCCCCAATTGCCAGATGGCACCAGATTAAGCGAGTGGAGTGCTGTACCAGCGACCCCGTCGAACGCGCCAAGCGTGAAATTCAAGACACCGCCGCAACACCAGTCGATCCAACGAGCCGGCATATTTATTCCGGCGTTCGCCGCATCGCGCGCCGTGTCGTCACTTACCCTGCCTTCCTGTAGGCCGCTTCGGCTGCGTGATTTCCTTCGATGAAGCCGAGGCCGATTCCGGTCGCGCTCCACTCCCGGCACCCGGCCTCTGCTACATCGAGGAGCATGGAGCAAACGCGTAATGGTCAGTGACAGCCGATTCCTTCTCGAACGCATCAGCCAAGGCTGCGTGACGCTCTCCGACGACGAATTCGTCATCGACAGGCTGGTCAAGTATTTCGGCAATGGCAGGATCCGCTGGCACGTCGAATTCCGCGGGCATCGCATCGAGCTGACGACAGGCCAGCTTAAGAAGCAGCCGACCTTCCGCAGGAAAATGCTCGAACAGACAGGGGTGCTGCCGCCCCAGCGTGCCGGGACCAACTACAGGCGATGGGCAGTCGATCTGAGGAAGAATGCCGTCGAGCTTCCTTGGCGGGATAGGCCGGTGGATAGCGGCTTCGCCATCGACAGGCTCGCCAGCCACGGCGACGGGCGCTGGACGGTCGAATATCAAGGCAAGACCATCAAATTCACGACGACGAAACTCCGCAGGCAGGTGAGTTTCCGCAAACGCATGCTGGCCAAGGCCAAGGTGCTGCCGCCCGAGTTGACCCCGGCTGCCTATCGGAAGTGGATGGACTGGCTCATTCAAAACGCCACCGAGGCTGCTCCGCAGGCCGGCGATGCCTTGATGACCGAGAAAAGCTGGCTTGACGACCTGCCTGAGCTAGCCGGCTGGCAAAATGAAACGGTGCCCGAAGAGACCGGCTAAGGGCGGCGATAGTCTCCAATGCAAGCAGCGATGGCACTCGTTGCGTTTGCCATGCCTGCCAGTTTCGGCACACATTGATGGCGAAGGAGTCTGACCAGAGCTGGCTCGCTGGCAATCAGAATTGAAATGAGACGACATGGACCGCTTCGACCTCGGCACCTACCGCCGCCCCATCTCCACTCGCTCGACAGAAACCCAGCGTTGGTTCGATATTGGCCTTAACTGGTGCTACGGCTTCAACCATGAGGAAGGCATCAAGTGTTTTGAGAAGGCGCTGGAGACGGATCCTCACTGCGCGATGGTTCACTGGGGCATCGCCTATGCCGCTGGACCTTTCTACAATCTGACCTGGAAGGAGCATGGCGAGGCCGAGGCCGACAGCGCGACCAAACGCTGCTTCGAGCATGTCCAACTGGCCAGGGCCAATGCGGCTTCCGCCAGTGAGATCGAGAAGCGGCTGATCGAGGCGCTGGCCGCCCGCTTCCAGAAGCCACACCGGGTGAGCCTGGAGGAATTCGAACGTTGGGATGACGCCTATGCCGCCGCGATGCGGCTTGTGTATCGGGACTTTCCCGATGACCATGATGTGATGGCACTGCTGGTCGAAGCACTGATGATGCGCACGGTGCGGCGGCTGTGGAACCTCAAGACCGGCGCGCCGGCGCCGAATTCCGATGTCGTCGAGGCGCTCGACGTCTGCGAGCGGTCGATCCGGCTTGCCGATGAGGCCGGCGCAGCACAACATCCGGCGATCGTCCACCTGCACATCCATCTCCTGGAAATGTCCACCATGCCGGAGCGCGGCATGCGGTCAGCGGATCTGCTCGGCGAGATGTGCCCCGATGCCGGGCATATGAACCACATGCCGGGGCACATCTATGTGCTGTGCGGCGAGTATGAGAAAGCAAAACGCGCCAGCGAAAAGGCGGTGCGCGCCAACGACCTCTATCTCGCCTATGCCGACGAGCCGACCTATTATTTGCTCGGCTGCTGCCACGATCTGCATCTGATGATGTTCACCTGCATGTTGTCGGGCCAGCACCAGTCTGCACTGTGGGCCGCCGACAGGGTGCGCAGCCTGGTCGCGCGCGACGTGGTCGCCATCCAGGGCCGGCCAAAGCTCACGCAGACGGTGGAAGGCTACCATGCGATGAAATCGCATGTGCAGGTGCGCTTCGGCCGCTGGCAGGAGATCATCGACGAACCGATCACCGAGGAGCCGGGCCTCTATGTGCTGACGGCGGCCATGCAGCGCTACGCCAAGGGTGTGGCGCATGCGACGCTCAAGCATTTCGCTGAGGCTGAACGTGAGCGCGAAGAGCTCCATCGGCATCTGAAAGGCATTGCGCCCGAGCGGCGCTTCCTCAGCAACCCGGCGCAAGCTTCGCTGGCTGTCGGTGCCGCCCTGCCTGTGCAGGACGAGCGCGCAGCAAGGCTGCTGTCACTGACGCGAAGTCTGCCTGTCGCCACTGTTGCGGCCGATCGGCTAGAGCAATTCCAGGAAAAGTGTGAAACGGTTTTCCGTCCGGAATTGCGTCAAAACAAGGAGTTAGAGCGGGTCGCCGTCTCCGTGAAACGGTGAACTGCTTTAGCCAAACAAATTGTCGGCCAGATCGTCGTTGGCGGTGGAAACCTCGCCGCCCGGGTATGTCACCTGCCGATCAGCCAAGGCTCCATGCTGCGTCGTCCCACGCCTTCGATCAGCACGGAGCAGTCTATCTCATCGTGAAGTTGGGCGTTTGGGTCAGACGAAAGCCAGGAAGCATAGGAGCGAAGCTGCTTGAGCCTGGCTGTTTTCTCAAGCCGTGCCTGGCGCTCATCCTCGGCTGGTTGAGCCGGTCCTTTGTTCTTCTGGGCAGGAAATTGCATCCTGGCTCTCCTCGGTCACCGAGCCTGTGGAGACGGACTCAATCGGGCGTTGGCCCGTTGTCGCTCCGGTCTCTGCGGTTCTGAAGCCAACACATGCGCTGACGGGAGTCGCCATTCATCTTGATGATGGCGGACCCTTATCAACAATGCACCCGCGCCACCGCCGGGTGCTCCTGGTCCGGGTTCACTGCGCGCACGGCACTCGGCAGTCGGACGCAACTGCAGGAAATGGAACCAGATCGGCCGTGCGACGTCATAGAAGCAGGTGCCCATACGGGAGTGTGACCTCCATGATCAGGCTCGTTCTTGTCGCGGTCGCCATGCTCGTCATCGCATGCGATGCAACGGCGGCGGCAAAACTGGACGCGGCCGCCGTCAACAACGCCCAATTTGACGGCAGCGAAGCGAAAGGCGTCAGTGCGACCGTGCTGAAGGCGCAAATCCTCCTGGATCGTGCACGCTTCTCGCCAGGCCTGATCGATGGCCGCAAGGCAGAGAACTTCACCCGGGCAGTCAGTGCGTTCCAAGCGGCCAACGGATTGCCTGCCGACGGCAAGCTCACCCGCGAGACATGGGACAAGCTGGTCGCGACCTCCTCGCGCCCCGCGATTGAGACCTACGATTTGACACGCAAGGATGTGCATGGGCCGTTCACCAGGCGAATTCCGGCGCGCATGGAGAGGATGGCCCGCCTGCCCAGGCTGGCCTACCACAATGCCCTGGAAAAGATGGCGGAGCGCTTCCACATCAGCGAGCAACTGCTTGAACGGCTCAATCCCGGCATCGGCTTCAGGAGGGCGGGGCAAAAGCTGCTCGTGCCAGCTGTCACCCGAGGTGATCCGCCGCAAGACATCGCGAGCGTCGAGGTCGACAAGAGCGCTCGCCAGGTTCGGGTGCTTGACCCTTCCGGCAAAGTGCTTGCGACGTACCCCGCCTCGATCGGAAGTCAGGAGAAGCCCGCGCCGAGTGGCCAGGCGGAGGTCAAACGCGTGGTGCACCACCCAGCCTATCATTACGATCCCGAGTTTGCCTTCAAGGGAGTGAGGAGCAAGCGCCCCTTCACGATCGCTGCCGGGCCAAACAATCCGGTGGGATCGGTCTGGATCGACTTGTCCATCGATAGCTACGGCATTCACGGGACTCCGGACCCAGGCAAGATCGGAAAGACCTTCTCGCATGGTTGCATCAGGCTGACCAACTGGGATGCCGAAGACCTCGCCTCCGAAGTGCAAAAAGGCACAAAGGTCGTCTTCAAGGACGAAGCGGCAGGATCGGTCGAACAGGGATCGCAGTAGGTAGGCGATACGGCCTACCCACTTTCGACCGTGCGACTAGTCACACGGTCGTGTGACTGGCGTCGCCGAGGGCGTGGAGCGGCCCTTTACCCCAGCCACTTCTCGTAGTCGGACACCAGCAGATGGATCGGGGCAACGTCTTCGTCGATGTTGGAAAAACGGCCGATCGGTTCGCGAAACACATTGTCGGTGAGATCGTCGTTGACGGTCGAGACCTCGCCGATCAGCACATCCTTGCCCTCGGCCCAAAAGGCATGCCAGACGCCGGGCAGCAGCGTGACGCTTTGGCCCGGGTCGAGCTTCAGGAGCCCGCCCGCAGGCAGCCTGTGGATGGTTCCGTCGACCGGCACCGAAACCTCGGCCTTGGGATCGATGCCGCCGTCGCGGTCATGCATGAACAGTTCCAGCACCAGCTTGCCGCCGCCACGGTTGATGATGTCCTCGGCCTTGACGTTGTGGCGATGCATCGGCGACAGCTGGTCCTTGCGCGAGATCATGATTTTCTCGGCATAGAGCATGCCCATGCCCTTCTTCATGTCCTCGTAGCGGCCGTTGCGAACGGTGAACAGGAACAGGCCGAGCTCCTTGAACTTCTCCTGACCGTAATCGGTGATGTCCCAGCCGAGCCGCGAGGTAAACACGGCCGCGGAGTCGGCCTGGCGCGCCTTCGCCTCCTGCGGCGACCAATAGGCGAAGGGCGGCATGATGTAGCCGAACGAGCGGATGAAAGCGTCGGCTTCGCGGATGATGTCGTTGATGGCGGAGCGCTTCATGATCATGATCCCTTCGTATCGATTTGTCTGGCAAATCGCATAGCCGAACGTCGATGCGGTGTCGATCCATCTCGCCGCCCTGCCCGGTCTTGCGCTTAGGCGCATGGACCACAGATCCGCTTCGCTGGCCGCGTGACATCGCGGATTTTCAGGGCCATAAAACCCGCGGATTCCTCATGGGGTGAAAGATGATGCCGACCGTCCACGACCTCGATACGCCGTCGATTCTCATCGACGCCGCGCGCGCCGAAGCCAACATTGCCCGCGCCCAGGCGCATGCCGACAAGAACGGGCTGAAGCTCAGGCCGCATATCAAGACGCACAAATTGCCCTATTGGGCGAAGAAGCAGGTGGCGGCCGGCGCCGTCGGCATCACCTGCCAGAAGATCGGCGAGGCCGAGGTGATGGCCGATGCCGGGCTGGCCGATATTTTTCTTCCCTACAACATCCTTGGGCGCGCCAAGCTGGAGCGGCTTCTGGCGCTGCACGGGCGCGTCACCCTGTCGGTGACAGCGGACAGCATGGAGACGCTCGAAGGGCTGGCAACCACCTTCACCGATGCCGGTCATCGTCTACCGGTGCTGGTCGAATGCGACACCGGCATGGGACGCTGCGGCGTGCAGTCGGCCGATGAAGCGGTTGCGCTGGCAAGACAGATCGACAGAACCGGTGGCCTCGCCTTCGGAGGACTGATGACCTACCCGGCCGCCGGGAAGGCAGCGGAGGCCGAAGCCTGGCTCGCCGACGCCAAGCAGGCGCTGGCCGCATCGGGCCTCGCCTGCGAACGCATCTCCAGCGGCGGCACGCCGGATATGTGGCGCTCCAGCGATACATCTGTTGTCACGGAGTATCGTCCAGGCACCTACATCTATCTCGACCGCTATCAGGTCGCCAAAGGCGTCGGCACGCTCGACGATTGCGCGCTGACGGTGCTGTCGACGGTGGTCAGCCATCCCACCGCGACGCGCGTTATCCTCGATGCCGGCAGCAAGGCGCTGTCCAGCGACACGCTGGGTCTCGCCGATTTCGGCGAGTTGCCCGGCGTGCCGGGAGCGCGGGTGACGGGCCTGAGCGAGGAGCACGGCACCGTCACGCTTTCGGGTGACGGCAAATTGCGCATCGGCGAGCGCGTGCGTGTGGTGCCCGACCATTGCTGCGTCGTCACAAACTTGTTCAACGAGGTCAATCTGATCGACGGCGACAAAGTGCTGGAAACGCTGCCTGTGGCGGCGCGCGGAAGGATGGGGTGAACTAAGAAGCGTCTTGCCTTCTCACACAAGGGGAGAAGGGGGAGAGCGCTCCGCCTGCCGTGCCGCGACCCTGCGCATGGCAATCACCCGGCGACGGCGGATTTCGGTGCGCATCGCCATCAGGTGCAGCGCGAAGAACAGCACGGTGAAGCCGAGCGCCATCACCAGAAGCGGCCACAGCAGGCTGGGGTCGATGGTGGAGCCGCCCATGCGGAACACCGAGGCCGGCTGATGCAGCGTGTTCCACCAGTCGACCGAGAATTTGATGATCGGGATGTTGATGAAGCCGACCAGCGTGATGATGGCGGCGGCCCAGGCGGCGCGGCTGGCATCGTCGAGCGCACGGGTCAGCGCGATGATGCCGAGATACATCAGGAACAGCACGAAGACCGAAGTCAGCCGCGCATCCCAGACCCACCAGGTGCCCCACATCGGCTTGCCCCAGATCGAACCGGTGATCAGCGCCAGCGCGGTGAAGACCGCACCGATGGGTGCGGCTGATTTCAGCGCGACATCGGCCAGCGGATGCCGCCAGACGAGCGTGCCGAGCGCCGAGACCGCCATCAGCGTGTAGCACATCATGGCCAGCCAGGCGAAAGGCACGTGGATGTACATGATGCGGACGGTGATGCCTTGCTGGAAATCCTCAGGCGCGGCAAAGCTCATATAGAGCCCGACTGCGAGGATCAGTGCGGCGATCGTGGCCAGCCATGGCACGACCTTGTCCGCCAGCCCGACGAAGCGCGTCGGGTTGGCGAGATCCATCCAGCTTGTCAGGCGTGAAGTCGTGTCGCTCATGCGGTTCTACATAAACCGCCGCGGCGTTCGGGGCAATCGAGCGGTGGTGTCGCAGGGCTGCAGCGCTTTGCCTTCTCCCCTGTGGGAGAAAGCAGAGACGTGCCTGATCAGGCGGCCGCTTCCTGCTGTTGCAGCACGGTGCGGCTGAGGCGGCGGACCTCCTCGTCGTTGAGCAGGCCGCCAGCGCGCAGCAGGCTGGCAAAGCGGCCATTGCGCAGCGACAGCTCGGTGAAGCCGCCCATCTCGACCACCCTGCCCTTGTCCATGAACACGACCAGATCGGCGTCGCGAACGGTGGTCAGGCGGTGGGCGATGATGAAGGTGGTGCGGTCGCGGCGCAGTTCGTCGATCGCTTCCTTGACGCGGTCCTCGGTCTCGACGTCGAGCGCGCTGGTCGCCTCGTCGAGCACCAGGATCGGTGCGTCCTTCAGCACGGCACGGGCAATGGCGATGCGCTGACGTTCGCCGCCCGACAGCTGGCCGCCACGTTCGCCAACCACCGTGTCGTAGCCATTGCTCTTGGACAGGATGAAGTCCTGTGCGGCAGCCGCATTGGCGGCGGCATGGATCTCGTCATTGCTTGCATCGGCGCGGCCGACACGGATGTTGTCCTCGATCGAGCGGTTGAGCAGGCCGGCATCCTGGAACACCGTGGCGATCGAATGGCGCACCGACTTGCGGGTCACGGTGCGGGTGTCGATGCCGTCGATCAGGATACGGCCATGGGACGGCGAGAAGACACGCTGCAGCAGGTTGATGAGCGTGGTCTTGCCGGCACCCGTCGGGCCCACGATGGCGACGGTCTGGCCCGCCTGCACCTCGAAGGACACGTCGTCGATGCCTTGGCCGGAATTGGCGAATTCAAAGCCGACATTCTCGAAGCGCACATGGCCGGTGACGTTGGAAAGATCGCGCAAGCCGTCCGGCTCGGCGGAATCAGCCGCGGAGTCCTCGAGATGGTAGAAATCCTCGAGCTTGGCACGGGCCTCGGAAATCTGGTTGGCGAAAGCCGACATCTGGTCGAGGCGAGCGATCAGCATCGTGGCAAAACCGGTGAAGGCAATGACGTCGCCGACACCCAACTGACCATGAGTCACGAGATAGGAGCCGATCGACAACACGATCAGCATCGAGATTGCCGATGACAGACGGTGCAAGGCATTGGCCAGCGCCCACCAGTCGAGCACAGGGTTCTGCGCGTCGAGCAGGTTCTTGACGTAGCGGCGCAGCGTATCGGCCTCGTGGCCGAGGCGATTGTAGCTCTGCAGCACCGCAACGTTGCTGACCGAGTCGGTCACATGCGCGAACACCTTGTGGTAGTGGCGCTCGACCGCAGCCTGGCCCGCCTTGGTGCGGCGCATGACCATCCGGCCGATGCCGACATAGAGCAGCCCGAGGCCAAGCAGCACCAGCGACATGCGCAGGTCCATGCTGATCGCGGTCGGAACCAGCAGTACGAGGGCGACAGCCGTGGACAGATGCTGGCGCATGAATTCGAGCCAAAGGCTGAACAGGGTTTCGACGGCACGCAGCATCGTGTGCAGCGCATTGGAGGTGCCGTGCTGATGGTGCCAGGCGAGCGGCATGGTGATCACGCGCTCGAACGACTCGCAAAGCACTTCGCTGCGCCGCGCGTGGGCAAAGCGGTCAGCGCCGCGCGCCACCATGACGAAGGCAACGATGTTGAAGGCGCCGAGACCGGCCCACATGACCAGGGTGGTGAAGACAGAGCCACGCTCGGAGATGGCGCCGATGACGCGACCGAACATAATCGGCTCGAGAAGCGCTACGATGGCGAGAGCCACGTTGGCCGAACAGATCAACGCAACGCGTTTCCTGTCCGCGGCCAGATAACCGAGAGCTCGCCAGTAGATTTGCAGAAGGGTCACCCCAGTTACTCCGCCACGCTGTTTATTGTGCACTGCATCATTTTATTCGTACCGGTTGATACGTCGCAAAACAATGGCCGTGTACCCCTTCAGTTCCCTTAGAGCGAACAAAAGATGGCGACGTTCCGAAATCTGCCGTGATCACCTAACGGTTTGAGAAGACAGGTAAAATGTCAGGCATGCGGCGAAATCATGGCAGTTGGCACGTGCTGCCATAATTTTAATCAGCAACAATGTCGGGCGGATGACTGAGGCCGAAATCGCCTTTCGCGAAGTATAAAGCAAAACAAAGCTGCAGGATGCCCTTCCAGGCGAAGGGTGGCCAAACCCTCACCGCTCGCGGCTACTCCTATGGGACGCCTCAAGCCTTTGATTTCATAGACTTCTCGGCGGGATGCCCGTCAACGGCAGACGGCAACGCCAGGCGGGATGGGGCCTCTCATCCCGCCTGGCGTGACAAAAGTCGCGGTCGGGGCCTCAGCCCCGAGCGCATGCTTTTTGGGCAACAGGCCTCAGGCCGGAATCCTGACGACAACCTCGGCAACTTCGCCGTCCTTCAGCTCGACTGCCGAAGCCTTGGTCTTTGCCCCATTCACCTCCAGCGACACGGCCTTGGCCTTATTGTCGCGGATGACACGAACCTTGAGTTCCGCCCCCAGCATTTTGAGATTTGCCGAGTACCCATCCCAGTGGCTTGGCAGCTTCGGCTTGAACTGGACACGCTTGCCGCGCCGTTCGATGCCCAGAATGCCTTCGACCGCAGCCCTGTAGAGCCAGCCGGCAGAGCCGGTGTACCAGGTCCAGCCGCCACGGCCGCCCTTGCCGTTGCCGGCATTGTCGTCCCCGGCATAGATGTCGGCCGCCACGACATAGGGCTCGACTCGATAGTGCTCGGCCGTGGCCTCGTCGGTCGCGTGGTTGACGGGATTCAGCATCGAGAAACAACGATAAGCCTCGTCGACCTGCCCCATCTCGGCAAGCGCGATGACGAACCATGTGGCGGCGTGGGTGTACTGGCCGCCATTCTCGCGCACGCCAGGCGGATAGCTCTTGATGTAACCGGGGTCCTTTTCCGTCTTCGAGAATGGCGGCGTGAACAGCTTGACGATCTTCAGCTTGTCGTCGACGAGCAGCTTCGTTGCTTGCTCCATGGCGGTGGTCGACCGTGCCGGGTCGCCCTCTCCCGAAAGCACGCTCCAGGACTGGGCGATCGAGTCGATCTTGCACTCCTGCGAGTTGCGAGACCCCAAAGGCGTGCCGTCGTCGAAACTGCCGCGCCGGTACCATTCGCCGTCCCATGCGGTGCTCTCAAGCGCCCGCTTCAGAACATCGGCATGCTTTGCCCAGGCCTGTGCTCGCTTGGCATCACCCTCGGTCTTGGCGACGGGCGCGAAATCGCCCAGCGTCTTCAGCAGGAACCAGCCGAGCCAGACGCTCTCGCCCTTGCCGTGCTCGCCGACGCGGTTCATGCCGTCGTTCCAGTCGCCGCCGAGGATCAGCGGCAGGCCCGCGGGGCTGCTGCGCTTGATGGCGAGATCGAGCGCACGCGCGCAATGGTCGTAGAGCGTCGCTGTCTTCTTCGAGATTTCCGGGGTGAAGAAGGCATCGTGCTCGCCCTCGCCCAGCGGCTGTCCATCGATGAAGGCCAATTGCTCCTTGAGGATGGAGGCATCGCCGGTGACCAGCAAATAGCGCGCCGTAGCGTGGGCAAGCCAGACCACGTCGTCGGAGATCAACGTGCGTACGCCAGCACCCGTGCGCGGCAGCCACCAGTGCTGCACGTCGCCTTCGGGGAACTGCCGCCGCGCCGCGTTGAGGATCTGGTCGCGCGCCAGCTGCGGGTCATGTGCCAGCAGCGCCAGCGTATCCTGCAACTGGTCGCGGAAGCCGAAGGCGCCGCTGGCCTGATAAAAGGCCGAGCGGGCGCGGATGCGGCAGGCCAGGCTTTGATAGGGAAGCCAGTGGTTGACCATGGCGTCGAGCGCCTTGTCGGGCGTCTCGACCTGGATGGTGTCGAGGAAGCCGCGCCATTCGCGCTCATTGTCGGCCAATCGCTGGTCGAAGTCCTTGGCCCGATGCTCCTGCACCAGCGCGCTCGCCTCCTCGACCGACTCGGCGTCGCCGAGCAGCCAGAGCAGCGTCACGTCGCCGCCTGCCGGGATCTCGACGTCGCGGGCAATCGCCGCGCACGGATCGTCGCCGGCCTCGACACGGCCAGACAGCGCCGCACCGCTCAGCACCGCCTGCGGTAGCTCGCTGGAGCCATGCCGGCCCAGGAACTCCGATCGGTCTGTCGTCACCGAATGGACGCCGCCGTCGGCCGCCAGGAACGCAACCCGCTCGCCGAAATCCAGCCCGTAGGGGTTTTGTGCGAGCAGCGCCCCACTGGCGGCATCCCGCGACGGGACGATGGTTGCCGCAGTGCGCGACCGATGCCCGCCGAGCACCCATTCGGCATAGGCATAGACACGCAGCCGCGCCGGCACCGAGCCGGAATTCTGGATGCGCAGCCGCGAGATTTTCAGGGAATCGACCGGATCGACGACATGGGTAAGGTCCATCGACAACGGTCCGCGCTTCGAGCGGAAGGTCGAGAAACCCTGGCCGTGCCAGGCCTCGTAGGTCATCGAGGGATCGCGCACCATGGCGGCGAGCGGCGAGAATGCCTTGCCGCTGGCCTGATCGTAGATATAGAGGCCCTCGCCCGGGCGGTTCGAGACCGGATCATTCGACCACGGCGTCAATTGGTAGTCGCGGCTGTTTCGGCTCCAGGTGAAGGCTGCGCCCTCGGCGGAGGTGTGGAACCCGAACGAGGCGTTGGAGACGACGTTGATCCACGGCTGCGGCGTCGTGCGCCGCCCGGCCAGGCGCACGACATAGTGCCGTCCGTCGCCGTCGAAACCGCCAAAGCCGTTCCATTGGCTGAGTCCGCTGCCATCGGCGCTGACATTGGCCACCGCCTGCGAGGCAGGAGTATGCGTCGTGGGTGTCGGCGACGGCAATTCACGCGGAATCGGCAACGTTGCCAGAGCATCCCGCGCCTGCAGGGCCGCCGCCTCGGCGCGCTCGATCTGGTCGAAGATGGTGCCGTTGCGCGTGTGCAGGACGACGCGGGCGACGGCGAGCAGCGTCTTGTAGGTGGTCTCGTCCATAAGATCGCGGCGCACCGCGAAAATGTGCTGGCGCGGCCCGAGCTCCTTGCCGCGCAGACGGCTGTTTTCGCACAGCGTCTCGACCGCCCGCTGCAGGTCCTGGACATAGGAGGACGCCTGCTCGTTGACGACGACGAAGTCGATCATCATGCCGCGGGTGCGCATATATTCCTGGAACCGCAGCGCCTGGGCGACGATTTCGAGATCGGCGACATCGCCGATCCTGACCAGGAAGATCGGGAAATCGCCGGAAATGCTTGTCGGCCACAGGCTCGACTGCTTGCCCAGCCCCGAGGCGATGGATTCGGCGGGAAGACGCAGGAACGGATCCGGATAGATCAGATAGCGCGCCAGCTTCTGCACATTGGCGGCATCGGTCAGGCTGAGGCCCATATGGCGGGTCTGCCCCTGGCTGCGGGTCCAGGCAAGCATGGCCTGGCGGGCAAAGCTCTCCGGATGGTCGAGGCG
>NZ_RZRW01001010.1:0-1265 GCF_003998745.1 Mesorhizobium sp. M7A.F.Ca.US.014.04.1.1
TGAACCGCCCCCGGATCTTTCGTAGCCCAGGGACGAGCCTGTGGCCGTCATGCTATCTGCTCGCGCAAGAGGTCGGCGCTATCCTCGAGCCGATATCCGGCATGTTTTTTCAAGTTCACTTGCGTGAGGACGCTGCCGACGGGTACCGCAAGAGAACCGTTGCCCTGAAGGAGTTCCAGCACCCCGCGAGCGAGGGTACGTGGCGTTTTCCTCCATCGGACGGCAAAAAGCACCGCATCAGCCCATCCAGCCAGAAATTTGGCTTCCGGCCGCCCGAGCGCCGACGGCAGGTTTATGATGACGATGCGATAGGTCAAGTGCAGATCCGCCATCACTTTGCCCCCATCCTCGCAGGACAACACCGCCAGCAGATCGTCCGACGGAGCAGCGGTCATCACGTCGATGCCGATTTCATGCAGACTGGCCACGGCGTTTTCCAGGTTGCTGCGATTGCAGACATAATCAGCGAAGGAATGGCGGCTCTTGCGCTCGCTGAACTGATGCAGGAACTCGAGCGTGAGTTGAACGCCCTTGCGTTCAAGATCGATCAAGAGAACACGACCGCCCATCCGCGTGCCGGCCAGCGCCAGACTCCATGCGAGCTCGGTCCCCCCATCCTCCGGGACGCTGGAGGTGACAAGCGCCGTGTACGACGAACGAGCCCTCAGCGCATTGGGCGCCGCAGCAATCAGCAACGACGTCACGGCGCGGCTATAGGCGGAGCTGCGCTCGCCCAGGACAAGGGTTCGCAGTCGTTTGGCATGCACCCTGCCTGCTTCGGGAATCTGCCCCATACATGGAACCTTGAGCACCGCTTCCGCCTCGGTCTCACCGCGGAAAGTCCGATCGAAGTGATTGCGCATCGTGACGAAAATCGCGCCCAGTATAGCGAACACAATCATCCCGGGCGGAACAAGGAAGATGGCGGGCAAGGTCTGCGGGATGGTCGGCGGCCATGCCGCCGATAGGATGGAAATTCCAGCCGAGGGAACTCCGATACGCCGCGTCAAATCCTGTTGCCGGCCAAGAAGTTCGTTGTATCGCTGGGTCAGCAAACTGACCTGCGGCTCGAGAACCCGCAACCCGGAAAGCCGGCTGGCGGTGTCGGCCATGACCGCATCCAAAATGGCCTTCCGGCTCTCAAGAGTGGCGATCTGGGCACGGAAAATGTTTGCGTCCGCAGCAATCTTGTCGATGCCTTGTTCGACCTTGCTTTCGGTCAGGTTTCTGAGTTCTTGGTCCGCAGGCGCGCGAGCCTGTCGCGC
>NZ_RZRW01001011.1:0-1264 GCF_003998745.1 Mesorhizobium sp. M7A.F.Ca.US.014.04.1.1
ACCGTATACGTCGTCTTCGACCTTCAGGCTTCTTCCGGCGAGACCGCCGGTGCCATAGAGCAGGATTTCGGGGGTCACGGCATAGCCGAGACGGGCTCGCAACGAACCCTCGAAGCCGGCCTTGGAATTGACGCCAGAATCGTCGCCCTTGACGCCGTTGTAGCCGAGTTCGGCTTCAGCGCCGTAGACGAAGTTCTCTTGCTGCCACTGATAGCCGCCGAAGACGCTGCCGACGAAGCCCTTGGTGCCGACGTCAACATTGTCAACACCCAGATCCTTTTCCTTGGTATGGCCGCTGAAGCCATAGCCGACGTTGAGACCGGCGTAGGGGCCGGCCCACGAAGCGACGGGAAGTTCAGCGATCGGCGCAGGTGCCGGCGGCTCTTCCGAAACCACGTCAGCAGCATAGGCAGTTCCGCTGAGGGCGAAGAGCCCGAGCGCAACGGCCAGCGGCCGTGCGAATTTGAGATTGGCTTGCATTGTTCTTTACTCCTTAAGCCACAGGACACAGGCTTGTTTCTCACGATCGCCATCGACCCGTCCGGGGGGGAAACGGATCTGGCGTTCGTCGGTTCCAAATGTCGTGTCAAAATGCGGCTGAAGCGAACCTGAACTTGGGTCATTCCCCGGCGCAAATGAGGCAGAACCTTGACGTTGCATCTTCGCAACAGCGAAATGGCAGGAACCATCCGGTGCTGCGCTGCACACCGCTTGGTGCAAGGACTCCAGCACCCTATATTGCGGTCGGGCACGCCTGAGTCCAGGGCGGGCCAAGATGCCCAAACGGCCGTTTCGCCACAATGCTGCCCAAGGTGCGAACACCATTTAACGCATGCCGGGCCATATTTCGCCGGCACTGCTTTTTCGGGCCGAAATTGAGGATTGACACCATATGAGCAAAGCCACTGTCACGGCGCTGGTGACGGGCGGGGCCAGGCGGATCGGCAGGGCGATCGTCGAGGATCTCGCCGCGCACGGTTTTGCCGTCGCCATCCATTGCAACCGCTCGCGCAGCGAGGCCGATGCGTTGGCTGCCGAAATCATCGCCGGAGGTGGCCGCGCCGCAGTGGTCGCCGCCGACCTGACCGATATGGACGCCATCGATGACCTTATCGGCGAGGCGCAAGCAGCGCTCGGGCCGCTCTCGCTGCTGGTCAACAACGCGTCGCTGTTCGAGGACGATTCGGTTCTGGATTTCGACTGGCGGGCCTGGGACCGGCACTTTGCCGTCCATGTGAAAACGCCCGCGCTCCTGGGGCAGAAT
>NZ_RZRW01001012.1:0-1263 GCF_003998745.1 Mesorhizobium sp. M7A.F.Ca.US.014.04.1.1
CCTCGCAAGGAACAGCCTACGACATTGTTGGCCAAAATCGCGCCGACCCCGCCGGCCTGACAGCAGCGTTTGATCTCGCGCATCGTCTTGCTATTGCTGCGCGCAAGGCAGCATAACAGGCGCAAAAGCTGATTTGCGCAAGGATCCAATGCATGAGACGGTCAACTTCGGTGGATGTCGCGCGGGAGGCTGGCGTATCGCAATCGACGGTGTCTCGCGCGCTCGCCGGCGACGGGAGGATTTCAGAGGAGACAAAGAAAAAGATTCGCAAGACGGCGGAGCGCTTGGGCTATACGCCAAATGGGATCGCGCGAAGCCTGCAGACGAAGAAGACGAATATGGTTGGCCTGATCATGGCCGATATCCTCAATCCGTTCTACCCGGCCGTCCTGGAAATCTACACCCAGAAGCTCAACGCCATGGGCAAGCAGCTCCTGTTGCTTTCCGTGCCCAAGGGTTTCGAAGTCGATGACGTGCTGCCATCGATGCTTCAGTACGAGATCGACGGTTTGATCGTCACGTCAGCTGTGTTGTCGTCGCGAATGCGCGACATCCTGCACAACAGGAACACTCGGGTGGTTTTGTTCAACCGCTCCGTCGACGACTTTTCGATCAATTCAGTGTGCTGCGAGAACAGGTCGGCTTCTATGGAAGTTGCCGCCCTTCTTGTTGCCGCAGGGCATAGGCGTATAGCCCTTATAGGGGGCCGCCCTGATACGTCGACCCACCGCGAACGTAGCGCCGGTTTTCAGGATGAATTGCGCCGCCATGGAGTCCAAATCATTAGCGAGCAATTCGGCGAAAACACCTATGGCGGGGGTTACAGGGCAGCGATCAATCTGCTGTCCGGCCCGACTCCCCCGGACGCCATCTTCTGTATCGCCGATGTCATGGCGCTTGGCGCGCTGGATGCAGCGCGCTTCGGGCTTGGGCTGAAAGTTCCGCGCGATGTTTCCATCGTGGGCTTCGATGACATTCCCTCGGCCGCCTGGCCGGCATACGACCTCACCACCTTCCGCCAGCCGATCGAGGCGATGGTGGGGCGGTCCCTGTCCCTGCTGTTTGATCCGGCAGACTTTCCACCAGCGGCTATTCGCATACCCGGCGAACTGATCATTCGCGGCTCTACCAACATTGGTCCTGCAACCGTCTGAACTGATCAACGCCAGATACTAATTTAGCAAATTCATATGCATACGTATTCTCAAGTTAAGGAAATGGAGAGTGATTTATGAAGGAAAATCAAGTCGCGCCAAATTTCAG
>NZ_RZRW01001013.1:0-1262 GCF_003998745.1 Mesorhizobium sp. M7A.F.Ca.US.014.04.1.1
CGCGCAGAGAAGAAAGCCCCGCCATGTGGAAGCTGCCGGACCCGATCACCACGGTCGGGCGTCACGGCATCCTGTTCGGGACCGCCATACTCCCATGAGTGTCAGCGACGGCTGGTTTCGACCTTCGGCAACAATATCTGGTTCGTCCTCGTGCATGTAAAACTGGAAAGAAACGCGCAGTCGCGACGTTCTCTACATTGCGGTACTTGACATGGACTCGATATCGCTCGCGCAGTATCCTCTCGGCTTGACGCGTGTCCACGGTGCCCGGAATGTCAGGCGCACGCGTGAGTTCACCAAGTGGGTTCTCTCGCTACCCGGCAGTGAGGCAGCCTCGCCTGGTCCGCTCGGATTGCTACCAATACCAGCTGTGTTTTGGGCATGCGTTTGAGGGCAAGTCTTCAGAGCCTCGCCGGACAGGTGGAAATGAGCTCGGTGCGATCAGGATAGACAATTGTGCTCGAACTTGACATAGCCGACGTCTTCGCGGCCCGCCATGCACTCGACGGCGATGGCCATCCCGGCTCCAACCTTGAAGCTGTTATCTGGCACTAACCATGGTCCGCCCCAGCCCAGTCCGAAGGAATGGCCATAGATTGGGTAGCCGCAAAAAATTCCGCGGCCGTCAAGAACATCGAGGACTGCCTTGTACAGATCGCTTGCCGTTACGCCAAGGCGGCATGCGGCCACGCCTGCCTCAATTCCGGCAATGGCACCGTCGTAGATTTCATTCTGCCGCGCGGACCACTTTCCCCGACAACGACAGACCTTGAGAAGTCCCAGACCTAGCCCTCGACAGAAGGCGATGAGGGCCTGCCCCTCAGACCCCGTGAACATCATGCGAACACGACGCCAAAAGCTTCATTGCCCTCATCTCGCGGCAGATCCAATGCTCACGCAAGGAATCAGCCGTCGGCGGCCGCTCAAAATTTACCATTCTCATGAATAGTCCCAAATATTTAACACCTACCGATATCTTGGCGGCTATAGTCCGGGCCGCGCTGGTGGACTTGGAAATATCTCGGCATGTGCGGTTTTAGCGGCTATTTCGGCACTGTCCGGGATGGGAGGGCGCTCCTTGAAAGGATGACGGCTGCCATTGCGCATCGCGGCCCCGATGAGCAGGGGTTCTTCACCACAAAGGCGGCCGGCCTCGGCCATGCGCGGCTGTCCATCGTCGGTCTCGGGGACGGCCAGCAGCCGATGTCCGATGCGACGGGCGATCTGACGATCGCCTTCAACGGCGAGATCTTCAACTATGT
>NZ_RZRW01001014.1:0-1262 GCF_003998745.1 Mesorhizobium sp. M7A.F.Ca.US.014.04.1.1
TCCAACTCGGGTCCAGACCGTCATAGCTGAAGGGCTTTCCGTCGGCTTCCGCTTTCAAACGGGCCACTTCGGCTTCAAGTGTCGAGACCTGTGTCGTCAGCGCAGCAAGGTCAGCGGAGGCGAAGGTCGCGTCGAGGCGAGCAAGCGTTTGACCGGCTCGCACGCGCTGTCCTTCGCGCACCTCGATCGAGCGGACGATCGCCGTCTCGAGCGGCTGCACCAGAATATTCGGCGATTGCGACACCACGAGCCCTCTGGTGGAGACGACCTGATCGACCGGTATGAGCCCTGAGAGTGTTATCAGGGCAACGACCATGCTTGAGATGATCCAGACCATGCCGCGCGCCATTCGTGGGACGGGCGCATTGGCGATGGCCGTCGACGGCCATCGGAATTCCAGGATGACGGGCATCGTCGGATCGCTCGGCTCTGTCCGGCGCCGGACGGGAAGACTGGAATGGGTGATGCTGCTCATGGGCGCCCCGAAGCCGATGCTCACACAAGTCTCGGCGGCACAGCGGCCAGACGAGCTTGGCGATTGTCAAGATGCCGGTTCTGCTGCATCCAAAGCTGGCGGTAGAGCGCGCATCGTTCGAGCAGGGTCGCATGCGGCGCGACATCGAGGACCTGGCCCTGATCCATGACCAGGATCTGGTCGCATTCGGTCAGCGAGGAAAGCCGGTGCGAAACAATAATCATCGTGCGGCCCCTGGCGATGCGCATGAGATTGGCGCTGACCACCGCCTCGCTCTCCGGATCAAGCGCGCTGGTCGCCTCGTCAAGGATCATGACGGTCGGATCGTGGATGAGCGCGCGCGCAATCGCCAGCCGCTGCTTTTGACCACCCGACAGGTTGGGCGAACCTTCCTCAATATAGGTGTCATAGCCGTTGGGCATGCGTTCGATGAATTCTTCGGCGCCGGCAAGGTGAGCGGCTCGCATGGCGTCGGAAAGGGTCAGGCCGGGGCGCCCGGCGATGATGTTGTCTCGAATCGACCCGCGGAAAAGGAAATTGTCCTGGAGGACCACGCCGAGCCCCTGGCGAAGGTGACGCAGGTTGATTTCCTTGAGGTCGACGCCATCCAGCTTGAGAAAACCGCTGTAATCGCGATTGATCCCCTGCAGAAGCCGCGCAATTGTCGATTTCCCCGAACCGCTGCGCCCGACGATGCCGAACATCGTCCCTGCTGGAATGTCGAAGTTGACCCGGTCAAGCGCTGGCGTGTTGGTGCCGATGTAGGTGAAGGTCAGATCACGGAAAC
>NZ_RZRW01001015.1:0-1259 GCF_003998745.1 Mesorhizobium sp. M7A.F.Ca.US.014.04.1.1
CCTATAATGCCTTTGACGGGAACAGTAATGCCTTTGGTGGGAACAGACTGGGGGTTTCGGGTGTTCCAAGCCTGATGAACCAGCGGGGAAAGGTAGCGCCGATGAATTTTCTTGATGAGGTGCCGGCAATCCGCCGTATCGAGACCAGCCGTGACGACCTTTTCGCCATCGATGTCGTCGGGCACGTTTCCGCGGCCGATGGTGAAAATCTTTTCGGATTGCTGGAGGCAGCCTACGCCCTGCATCCGCGCGTCGATGTGCTGGTGCGCCTCGTCGACCACGACGGCGTCGACTGGGCCGACATCGCTGACGAGACCCTGAAGCAGGGCGCCATTCATGCATTGGAACATGTCGACCGTTGCGCGACGATCGGCGAACCGGACTGGATAGCGGACGCACAACGCTTTCTGCCGTCCTCACCACCCATCGAAATCAGGCATTTCAGGACGGAGGACGAGGCTGCCGCCTGGCAATGGCTTGCCGCACAGCCTATCGGGGCAACAGCATCCGGCGCCCCTACCTGACGATCGTCAGCCGCTCGGCCGCCCGCGTGATGGCGGTGTAGAGCCAGCGCTGGCGGGTTTCCTTGAAGGCCCAGCTTTCATCGAACAGCACGATCTCGTTCCACTGTGAGCCCTGCGCCTTGTGCACGGTCAGCGCGTAGCCATAGTCGAAATCGTCGAAGCGCTTCTTCTGCTGCCAGGGGATATCGGCGTCCGGATCCTCGAACGCCGCCTTGAGCAGCTTGATCTTGGCGACGCCGCGATCCGGATCGTCCTCTTCCGGCGACACCAGAAGGTTGATGCCGGGCTTCACCGTCTCGCGCGACGATGTCATCACCTTCCACAGCGAGCCGTTGAGCAGGCCCTTTGCCGGATCGTTGCGCAGGCAGACGAGCTTGTCGCCGGCCTGCGGATAGTCGGCGTTGAAGCCCTTGAGCTCGCGCAGCCGCTGATTGTAGCGGCGCCGCGTGCGATTGGTGCCGACCAGCACCTGGTCCGCCTTCAGCACCAGTTCCTGGGTAACGTCTTCCTTGCCGATCACCTGCGCCGTGCCATAGTCGCCACGCATGAACTCGCGGCCCTCGCGCACATCGAGCGCCAGCCGCAGGATCGGGTTGTCGCGCGCCTGCCGGTGGATTTCGGTGAGCAGAAAATCCGGCTCGTGGTCGGTGAAGAAGCCGCCGCCCGAGATCGGCGGCAACTGGCCGGGGTCGCCAAGCACCAGGATCGGCGTGCCGAAACTCATCAGGTCGCGGC
>NZ_RZRW01001016.1:0-1258 GCF_003998745.1 Mesorhizobium sp. M7A.F.Ca.US.014.04.1.1
CACCTGAGGGGGAGATGGCCGGCAGGCCAGAGGGGGGGCGCTGTCCCGCCGACCGCCATAAAATCTCAGCGTCCGCGCAGATACCCCGCCAGCGCCACCGCATTGTTGTGCGCCTCGTCAAGCGCGCCGTAGAGCAGCGTCACCTTGCCGTTACCCAGCAGGCCTCGCAACTGCGTCACCGCCGCGCCATTCCCATCCAGCTCAGCGCCATACCGCTCCTGAAACTCCGCCCAGCGCACCGCCTCGTGTCCGAACCATTTGCGCAACTCGTCGCTCGGCGCGATGTCCTTCAACCACAGCGTCAGCGCGGCGTCTTGCTTGCTGACGCCGCGCGGCCAGATGCGGTCGACCAGAACCCGCTGCCCGTCATCGGCAGCGGGCGGCTCGTAGATACGCTTGACCGCGATCTTGAAGGCCATCACACCTCCTGGCTGGAACCCTCAGGCCCACTCGCCCTTGCGCATGACAGGCACGCGGGCGCCGTCCTTGTGGACGCCATCGATGTCGATCTTGTCCGAGCCGATCATCCAGTCGATGTGGATGAAGCTCTTGTTGCCGCCGCGCGCGGCGATCTCGTCCTGGCTGAGCGAGGCGCCGTCGACGAAGCACTTCGAATAGCATTGGCCGAGCGCGATGTGGCAGGCGGCGTTCTCGTCGAACAGCGTGTTGAAGAACAACAGGCCGCTGGCCGATATCGGCGAGGAATGCGGCACCAGCGCCACCTCGCCGAGACGGCGCGCGCCCTCGTCGGTGTCGAGCACTTTCTTCAGCACGTCCTCGCCCTTCGATGCCTTGGCCTCGACGATCCTGCCTTCTTCGAAACGCACCGAAATGTCGTCGATCAGCGTGCCCTGGTAGGACAGCGGCTTGGTCGAGGAGACATGGCCTTCGACTCGCCCCGCATGCGGCGTGGTGAAGACCTCCTCGGTCGGGATGTTGGGGTTGCAGGTGATGCCGTTCTTGGCGGTCGAGGCGCCGCCCATCCATTCATGGCCGTCCGCCAGTCCAACCGTCAGGTCGGTGCCCGGTCCGGTGAAGTGCAGCGCATGGAAATTATGGCCGTTGAGCCATTCGGTGCGGCTGCGCAGCGCCGCGTTGTGCGCCCTCCAGTTGCCGATCGGATCCTCCACATCGACCCGCGACGCGGCGAAGATGGCATCGGCGAGTTTCACGCCCGCAACATCGTCGGCATCGCCGGGGAAGACCTGTTTGGCCCAGGCGAGGCCCGGATAGGCGACGATGTTCCAATTGATGTCGA
>NZ_RZRW01001017.1:0-1257 GCF_003998745.1 Mesorhizobium sp. M7A.F.Ca.US.014.04.1.1
GCCGTAATCGGTGAAAGCTCCTCTTTGATCGGCTGGACCGCCCAGCGCCTTGCCCTTTACGATCGCTTCAATGTCAACCTCCTGGCCGTCAGCCGTCGTGGGGAGCGCCTCGACCGCAGGCTGGCCGCAGTCGAGCTGAGGCTCGGGGACGTTGTCGTCTTGCGGGGCAGTGCAGCGAGAATGCCCGAGATACTTCGTGAACTCGGCTGCTTACCGCTGGCAGAAAGGGCTATCCTTCTTGGCAGCGTCCGCAAGGGTATCGTGCCGGTAGTGGTCCTTGCTCTCGCCATGGTGGCGACGGCGTTTGGGCTGCTGCCAGTCTCCGTCGCTTTTTTCGCGGCCGCGGTCGCGATTGTGCTTTTCAAGGTCATTCCGCTCCGCGATGTTTACCAATCGCTCGATGGGCCTATCCTCGTCATGCTCGCCGTTCTCATTCCAGTGAGCGATTCACTACGCAGTACAGGAGCTACGGGAGTAGTTGCCGGCGAGCTTGCCAGACTGGGGACCCTCCTTCCGGCGTCCGGCGCACTGACGCTCATCCTTGTCGCCGCCATGGCCGTTACGCCATTCCTCAACAATGCCGCCACCGTCCTTGTCATGGCGCCTATCGCCGCCGAATTTGCTAGTGATCTGGGCTACAGGCCCGAACCGTTCTTGATGGCTGTCGCCATTGGCGCCGGCTGTGATTTTCTCACCCCGATCGGACACCAGTGCAACACGCTTGTCATGGGGCCGGGTGGCTACCGCTTCAGCGACTATCCGCGTCTGGGACTGCCCCTGTCTTTCCTCGTAGTCATTGTTGCTGTGCCGATGCTTATGATCGTCTGGCCAATGAACTGACATCCGATATTCGGATGTCTTCTTGGAAATCCCACACGACACCACATTCGTGAATGAGGTCGCCGCGCAAGCCTGACGCGGGCTGGCCAACCTGCGGTCAGTGTCGCCAGCAGTTCCCCTCTCGTCCCGCCCGCGGCAACAGAAACTGTGTTCCGGCCGCTCTATCGGGGCAAAGGGAAAGCCAGCAAACGAACCTTAGGCCATGGACTATACACCGCAGCGAGATTGTCAGGGGCTTGGCGGAGTATTGACGTCGTTTCTCACCTAGGAAAAGCCGGTTCACCTTCGTGATGACGACAGGCCGATAACTCTTTCTTCGAGAATACGAGGCCCTTTCGGGCTGCGATCAGCATCACAAGTCGTGTGTTGCTCAGCGGCAGGGCCCTGGTGAACTGCAAGTCGTCGCGACGACCATTC
>NZ_RZRW01001018.1:0-1256 GCF_003998745.1 Mesorhizobium sp. M7A.F.Ca.US.014.04.1.1
ATAACCGACGCGCTGAGGCGCAAGCTTCTCAATGTCACCGCCAGGGTCAACGCCGCCGTCAAGCCGATGAGCGACATGGACATCTACGGCAAGGACGAGGTCTGGGCCTATCCCGACAAGGGCGTCGGCGATTGCGAGGACTATGTGCTGGAAAAGCGACGCCAGCTTTCGCGCATGAGCATCTCGCTTGCCGATCTTCTGATCACCGTCGTGCGCAAGCCCGACGGCGAGGGCCACGCCGTGCTGACGGTGCGCACCGACGAGGGCGACTATGTGCTCGACAATCTGACCGACAAGGTCAAGCCATGGGACGCGACCGGCTACCGCTTCCTCAAGCGGCAGGCGATCGACAACACCGGCCGCTGGGTCTCGATCCGCGGTGGCCAGCAAGTTCTGGTCGGCGCGGTTCAGTAGGCACCGGCAACGGCGGCTTCCCTAGGGGCGGCATCCAACGCTTCGTCATCACAGGGCTGAGCAGGAGCGAAGCTCCGTCGCGAAGACCCCGGGATCCATGCCGTGATGCCGATGAAGAACGCTGCGGCGCAGGAACAGGCGCCTGCAATCGTCATACCGTCATCACCAGATCTTTTGCCCCGTCGCGACGCTCGCAACTCGCGGCATGGATCCTCGGGTCTGCGCGTCCGCTCCGCCCGTGGATGACGAAATCGATGGGCCCTCCGCCAGAATTCGCATTTCTCCGTGAACCATTTCGCTCCGGCCAGCGACACACAGCCGTGAACCGAAACCAACCATGGAGACTTCAGATGACTGCTTTTCTGCGAAACACCCTTCTTGCCGCTATCGCGGTGTCGAGCATGGCCGGATCCGCCATGGCCGATCAGACCACCAGCTGTGCCAAAGCCAACCTCAACGACCTCTGGGCCGGCCGCTGTTGCGGTGATGCCGGGGCGTCGGACTGCCTGGGCGGCGGAAACAATGGCCACGACCACGGCGATCATGGCCGGGGTGGAAATGGCGGCACCGCCGGCAAGAAATGATCTCACCACTTTGCCCGCCGGCGGGCAGTGTCCTCGTGAGGCAGGCGAACTTGTACCGGCGCGGACCGTCAGGCTACGGCCGCTGGTTCAACGCCCCGCGGATCGATGCGGTGATGCGGCGAAGCTCGGTTTCGTCGAGTTTCTCGATGTTTTCCGCCAGCAGATTGGCGAGCTCGGTGGCGGCGGGGGAAAGACCCGACGTGTCGAGTTTTACACGCGGGTGCGAGGCCTCGGCCAGCCGCGCCAGTTCCTCGGCAT
>NZ_RZRW01001019.1:0-1254 GCF_003998745.1 Mesorhizobium sp. M7A.F.Ca.US.014.04.1.1
GCCTGCCCCTGGCCATCATCGAGCGCAGTACCGCTGGTTTGAGCGGTTTGTTGATCACCGCAATCTCGAGCCCGCCGGCGGTCGTGCGCACCTCGTTGGAGCGGTCGGCGGTGACCAGCACGGCCGGCAGGGTGTCGCCATGGATCGCACGCAGCCTGACGACGAGTTCGAGGCCGGTTTCGCCGTCGAGATGGTAGTCGGCAAGGACGATGTCCGGGCGATGTATCTTCGCGGTCTCCAGATCCTTTGAACCGGACGCGGTGTCGACGTTGCAACCCCAGCCTTCGAGCAGGAGCCGCATGCCTTCGAGGATGCGGGCGTCGTTGTCGATGCACAGCACGTGCAGACCGGCCAGCGAGGCTGTCGCGCGGGCGGGAGCCCTGGCTTCGATCTCGCGTCGTGCCTGCACGGCCGCGACGGGCAGGATAACGGAGAATCGCGTGCCCTTGCCCGGACTGGAAAAGATGCGGATCTCCAGGCGCAACACCCGGGCGATGCGGTCGACGATGGAGAGGCCGAGACCGAGGCCCTCGGCCTCGCGCGCGCCCTCGTCGAGCCGGGTGAATTCGCGAAAGACGGTGTTCAGCTTGTCGCCGGCGATGCCGATGCCGGTGTCGATCACCTGGATCTCGGCCAATTCGCCGCGCCGCCTGACGCCAACCAGCACGCGGCCGCGGCGCGTGTATTTGATGGCGTTGGAGACGAGATTCTGGATCAGGCGGCGCAGCAAATTGCGGTCCGTCGTCACCGTCAGCGATGACGGCATGATGGTCAGCTCGAGCTTCTTTTCGGCGGCCAGCGGCCGGAAGTCGTTGCCGATCTGGCGCAGCAATCCGTCGAGGTTGAAGGCGGTGTCATCCGGCTTCATCGCGCCGGCATCGAGGCGGGAGATGTCGAGCACGGCGCCGAGAATGGTCTCGACGGATTCCAGCGAGGATTCGATGTTCACGGCCGCCTTGCCGGCAGGTCCCTTGCCGGCCTTCTCGATCAGCGAGGAGCAATAGAGCCGGGCGGCGTTCAGCGGCTGCAGGATGTCGTGGCCGGCGGCGGCGAGGAAGCGCGTCTTGCCGAGATTGGCCTCCTCGGCCAGCATCTGTGCCTGCGCCAGTTCCTCATTGACCCGGGTCAGCTCGATGGTGCGCGTCTTGACCCGCTGCTCCAGCGATTCATTGGCCCTTTTCAGCGCAAGATCCTGCTCGACGCGCCCGGAAATGTCGGCATAGGTGGCGACGATGCCGCCGTCCGGCATCGGGT
>NZ_RZRW01000102.1:0-13186 GCF_003998745.1 Mesorhizobium sp. M7A.F.Ca.US.014.04.1.1
GATGATGGATGCCGCCGAGGTCGAGCGTTCTGCCCTGGTGTCGCGGGTCGTGCCTGCCGGTGAACTTGTCGAGGAGGCGCTGAAGGCCGCGGCCAAGATCGCCGCTTTCTCGCTGCCATCGGTGATGATGGCAAAGGAAGCTGTCAACCGCGCCTTCGAGACGACGCTTGCCGAGGGATTGCGGTTCGAGCGCCGGCTGTTTCACTCGCTGTTTGCACTGGACGATCAGAAGGAAGGCATGGCGGCCTTTGCCGAGAAGCGGAAGCCGAATTTCACCAACCGCTGACGCCAATCCCTTGGCTTCGAAGAAGATGGTTGTTGGCCGCCAAAAAGAAGGCCAGGCAGCGTTGACGCGCCGGAAAAGCTGAACTATAAGCCGCACCAACCGAGGCGGCCCTGTGGCAGCCCGTTTGTTTTTTGCGCCCTGCGGCATCCCGCATGCGCCGACCAGATCAGAAGAGAGGCATCATGGCCAATACATCCTCGGCCAAAAAGGCAACGCGCAAGATCGTCCGCCGCGCAGCGATCAACAAGAACCGTCGCTCGCGCGTCCGCACCTATATCCGCCAGGTCGAAGAGGCGCTTGCCTCCGGTGACAAGGCTGCCGCACAGGCTGCCTTCAAGATCGCGGAGCCGGAATTGATGCGCGCCGCAACCAAGGGCGTGATTCACAAGAACACGGCGTCCCGCAAGGTGTCGCGACTGGCTCAGCGGGTCAAGGTACTGTCGGCCTGACATTACTTGCCTAGACTGACGTTCTTCGAACCCGGCCGTTTGTGCCGGGTTTTTTCGTTTGCCGGCAAGCACTTAAAAAGAATGTCCGGAAACGGCGTCTTATGCGGATTTCACAATAGGGAATAGTTTGCCGGCATATGCATGCCTGCTGTTGATCGGCACGCTTGAAAATCGCCGGCCTAATGATTCTTGGCTGTCAAAAATAGCTTATATTTTTCAAACGCTTACAGATGGTGATCCACAGCTTGTCCACACCGGACTGGCCCGATCGGGGAGAAGTCGCTGTCAAGCGAATTATTTCAGAATATTTCTGTCAGCGCCCGGTTTTTCATATTCGCCGGAAAAGGGTTTGAATCACAATGGCTTTGTTAAAATGTGCCGTCGCGGCATGCCACTCGAACCCGCCTCCACTAACCAGATTCCTTAAAAATCCGTTAGACGTGGCCTTGCCCTATCCACAGCGATTTCGGTAGTGTCGATCTATCGAAAGGGACGGGCTCTGGCTCTTAACCCAAGCCTGAATCGGCCAGCTTAAATTGGCGGGATTTGCAACGCGGATCAAGTCCGCGGACGGCTTTGGTTTGTCTTTTTCGATACGGTAGGGGACTGGCGTAACTAGACATGGCAGGTAGACGGCGCGCCGGCGCTCTTTTCGCCGGACGGTGTTGTATTGCCCTGACATACCCAACGCGGACTGGCTTCCATGGGCCGGCACCGGTTCCCACGGATAATGGGCGACGTTCACCTGCCGGCGGCGGCAGCGGACATCGTAGCAAAGACTTAGGTCGCCGGAACCGGATGCAGGAGGCGCATCCCCGGCGGAAAACAGGTACGGAAGGACAAGGAAAAGATCATGCAGAGCGGCATCGAAAGGGAACTTACGGGCGACCTCCCATTTCCTGGAACTTTGATCGGAGCAAACGACATGGCGGTGTCCAGCGACGCGGAACAGAAATTCGACCGGGTCAAGACCCAGTTGAAGGCGCGCCTGGGAACCGAAGTCTATTCGAGCTGGTTTGGCCGCATGAAAGTCGCCGAGGCTTCCAAGGGCATTGTCCGCATCTCGGTGCCTACCGCCTTCCTGCGCTCATGGATCAACGGCCACTATCTCGACCTCATCTCCGAGCTGTGGAAGCAGGAGGATCCCGATCTTCTCAAGATAGACATCGTCGTGCGCACGGCAACCCGTCAGGGACGCGCCCAGGCCGAGCCAGAGGTAACGCCGGCACGCAGCAAGGTGACACGGCAGACGCAGACGGCGCTTGCCGCAGGCACAGTCAGCCCCAGCCGGGTGGAGCGCGCATCGACTCCGCGTCCGGGCACACCCATCGAGAGCGAATTCCGCCACAACGTTCTGGGGTCACCGCTCGATCCACGCTACACGTTCGGCTCTTTCATCGAGGGGCCGTCGAACCGGGTGGCCTTCGCCGCCGCCAAGGCAGTGGCGGAATCGCAATCGAGCGCGGTGCGTTTCAATCCGCTCTTCCTTCACGCAACCGTCGGGCTCGGCAAGACCCATTTGCTGCAGGCCATCGCCGCGGAATCGCTGAAGCAGAACCCCAAGTCGCGCGTCGTCTATCTCACGGCCGAGTATTTCATGTGGCGCTTTGCCACCGCGATCCGCGACAACAACGCTCTGACGCTCAAGGAGCAGCTGCGCGACATCGACCTGCTCATCATCGACGACATGCAGTTCCTGCAGGGCAAGTCGATCCAGCATGAATTCTGCCACCTGATCAACATGCTGCTCGACAGCGCCAAGCAGGTCGTCGTCGCTGCCGACCGGCCACCATCGGAACTGGAATCGCTCGAACCGCGGGTCCGTTCGCGCCTCAATGGCGGTGTCGCGCTTGAAATGTCGGCGCCCGATTTCGCCATGCGCCTCGGCATGCTCAAATTGCGCCTTGCCACGGCCAGGAGCGACGACGCATCCCTCGACATTTCGGAGGAGATCCTCAATCACGTCGCCCGCACCGTGACCGGCAGCGGACGCGAGCTGGAAGGCGCCTTCAATCAGCTTTTGTTCCGTCAATCCTTCGAGCCGCAGATCACCATCGACCGGATCGACGAAATCCTCGGCCACATCTATCGCACAGGCGAGCCGAAGCGTGTCCGTATCGAGGACATCCAGCGCATCGTGGCGCGTCACTACAATGTGTCGAAGACCGAATTGCTGTCCAACCGGCGCACGCGCACCATCGTCAAGCCGCGGCAGGTCGCCATGTACCTGTCGAAGGTGATGACGCCGCGCTCGCTACCCGAGATCGGACGGCGTTTCGGCGGCCGCGATCACACCACGGTGCTGCATGCCGTGCGCAAGATCGAGGACCTTTCCGGCAACGACAACACGCTGGCGCAGGAACTTGAGCTTCTGAGGCGGCTGATCAACGATCAGGCCTGACCCTCCGGGAGGGCCGAACCGAAACAACGCCGGGATTCAATGGCTTGCCAGTGCGGCGCCGGGCCTGCATCGGGCTCGTGGCATCGCCTGGAAGCGATCTGGATTTCGGTTTTTCGACACTGGCTCGCGGACTTCGGGCGCGTTATCCCCAGAAAGCCCGCGTAGCCGGCCTGAACCGGCGGCGCGGGCTTGCGTTTGCTGGTTTTTTCCTGTCAGTTTACGCAGATTCTGAGCCTATTCAGACCTTTCGCGGGACGCCGCTCACTGGTGACCCGTCATTCATTCAAGCGAGCCTGTTTCGTCATGCGTGTTATCCTGGAACGGTCAAATCTCCTGAAGTCGCTCAACCACGTCCATCGTGTGGTCGAGCGGCGAAACACCATACCGATCCTGTCCAACGTGCTGCTCGGCGCCGAAGGCGCCAGCCTTGAAATGAAGGCAACCGATCTCGACCTCGAGGTGACCGAAGCGACGCCCGCCAAGGTGGAGCGCGGCGGGGCGACGACGGTCCCGGCACATCTGCTCTACGACATCGTGCGCAAGCTCGCCGATGGCGCCGAGGTGATGCTGAAGACGGACGAGGACGGCAACGCCATGACGGTGACGTCCGGCCGCTCGAGCTTCCGCCTTCAGTGCCTGCCGCAATCCGACTTCCCGGAGCTTTCGGCCGGATCCTTCTCGCATATCTTCCGTCTCGACTCGGTTGCCCTGAAAGGCCTGATCGAGAAGACCCAGTTCGCCATCTCCACCGAGGAGACACGCTATTACCTGAACGGCATCTACCTGCACACGCATGAGGTTGGCGGCAAGCTGAAGCTGCGCGCGGTGGCGACCGACGGCCACCGCCTGGCGCGCGCCGAGATCGACGCGCCGGCGGGTTCCGAGGGCATGCCGGGCATCATCATTCCGCGCAAGACGGTGAGCGAGCTGCAGAAGCTTGTCGACGATCCGGATGTTGCGGTGACCACCGAACTGTCGGACACCAAGATCCGCTTCACCATCGGCAGCGTGGTTTTGACCTCGAAGCTGATCGACGGCACCTTCCCCGATTATCAGCGGGTCATTCCGACAGGCAACGACAAGAAGCTGATCATCGACCGCCAGAGCTTTGCCGCCGCCGTCGATCGTGTTTCGACCATCTCTTCCGAACGCGGTCGCGCGGTGAAGCTGTCGATCAGCGAGGGTCAGGTGACGCTTGCGGTCAACAATCCGGATTCAGGCAGCGCCACCGAAGAACTGTCCGCTGACTATTCATCCGATCCGATCGAGATCGGCTTCAACGCCAAGTACCTGCTCGACGTTGCCGCGCAGCTGACCGGCACGGAGGCCAAGTTCATGCTGGCGGATGCCGGTTCGCCGACGCTGATCCACGACATGGCCGACGAGACCGCACTCTATGTGCTGATGCCGATGCGCGTGTAGCGGCGCGGTGTCAGCACTTCGGTCCTGTTGTGGACCGGCGGCAAGCGCGATATTTACGGCGACTTCTATAGGCGGATAGCGGTTGCCGGCACAGAACCATATAAGTAAGCTAACACTTACTAATTTCCGCAACTATGCGGCGCTGACGATCGATCTGGCGCCAGGTGCCGTGGTTTTTTCCGGCGACAACGGCGCCGGCAAGACCAATCTCCTCGAAGCGATCTCCTTTTTGACACCGGGACGTGGCTTGCGCCGCGCGCCCTACGCCGATGTCGCGCGCGAGGGCGGCGACGGCGGCTTTGCGCTGCATGCCCGGCTCGACGGACCTGATGGCCAGGTCGAGATCGGAACAGGCATTTCCGGCGGTGACACCGCCGGCGAAGGCGGCAGGCGGGTACGCATCAACGGAGCTTCGGCGCGTTCGGCCGAGGACATGCTGGAATGGCTGCGCGTGGTTTGGCTGACGCCAGCCATGGACGCGTTATTCACCGGACCGGCCGCGGATCGCCGGCGCTTCCTCGACCGGCTGGTGCTGGCGATCGACCCCGGCCACGGGCAACGTGCGATCGACTACGAGAAGGCGATGCGCGGTCGTAACCGACTGCTTACCGAAAGCTCTCGGGACGACCGCTGGTTCGACGCTATCGAGACGCAGATGGCCGAAACCGGTGTGGCGATTGCCGCGGCGCGCGCCGAGATGGTGCGCCTGCTGGCCGCCATGATCGACAGGCTGCCCGACACGGGACCGTTTCCGCAAGCCGATATCGGCCTTTCAGGCGAGCTGGAAGCCGAGATTGCCGTGGCGCCGGCGGTCGATGTGGAGGAACGCTTCCGTCGGACGCTTGCCGAGGGCCGCGAGCGCGATCGCGCCGCCGGACGTACGCTCGACGGCCCGCACCGTTCGGACCTGGTGGTTCGGCACCGCCCCAAGGCGATGCCGGCCGAGCTCTGCTCGACCGGCGAGCAGAAGGCGCTGCTGGTCGGCATCGTGCTGTCGCACGCGAGGCTGACCGGCGAAATGTCGGGCATGACGCCGATCCTGCTGCTCGACGAGATCGCTGCGCATCTCGACAGCGGGCGGCGCGCGGCGCTGTTTTCCATCCTGGAGGAACTGAACTGCCAGGCATTCATGACAGGAACCGATGCTGCGCTGTTTTCCAGTCTCCAGGGCCGTGCGCAATTCCTGACCGTCGACCACGGGACGGTTGGGCCAACCGAAGACCCCTGACAAGGTTTTTCCGTGCCTGTATGATCAGGCAATGACCACTGCCGCCCTGACCGCAGACGAGATCGAACGCTATGCCCGCCACATCGTGCTGCCGGAAATCGGCGGCGCCGGACAGCAGAGGCTGAAGCAGGCCCGGGTGCTGGTCATCGGCGCCGGCGGGCTGGGCGCCCCGGTGCTTGAATATCTTGCCGCCGCCGGCGTCGGCACGCTCGGCGTGGTCGATGACGACACCGTTTCGCTCTCCAACCTGCAGCGTCAGGTCATTCACGGCACCGACACTGTCGGCCTGCTGAAAACCGACAGCGCCAAGGCGGCAATCGCCCGCATCAATCCCAATACCACAGTCGAACCGCATACGTTCCGGCTGACCACGGACAATGCGCCTGCCCTCGTCGCCCGCTATGACATCGTCGTCGACGGTTCCGATAATTTCGAAACGCGCTACGCCGTGGCCGATGCCTGCGCGAGCGCTGGGAAACCGCTGGTGCATGCCGCCGTCGGCCGCTTCGACGGCTCGGTCACGGTGCTGAAGCCATTCGAAGACGGCAAGGACGGCAAGCCCAACCCAGGCTATCGTGACCTGTTTCCCGAGGCGCCACCGCCGGGCCTGGTGCCGTCCTGCGCCGAAGTCGGCGTGCTTGGCGCGCTGACCGGCGTCATCGGCACGCTGCAGGCCATGGAGGCGGTCAAGCTGATCACCGGCGTGGGCGAACCGCTGGTCGGCCGGCTGCTGCTTTATGATGGGCTGGCGGCGCGCTTCGACACCATCCGTTACAAGAGAAGCTGAATTCTTGGACCTGATCGAAGCAGTCTCCATCAGGCGGATCCCGACCGATTTCGACCGTTGGGACGATGTGCTCGCATTGATCATGCGTGCCTTCGCCTCGATGGACGACGTCATCGACCCGCCCTCCTCGGCCCACCTTTTGACCGCCGACACTCTGCGGGACAAGGCGCGGCGGGAGACCGGCTTCGTGGCGCTCAGGGGTGATCGGATCGTCGGCTGCGTCTTTGCCCTTGAAAAGGTGGCAGAGTTCTATGTCGGCAAGCTCGCCGTGGCGCCGGACTGCCAGGGACAAGGCATCGGCCGGCGGCTGATGCAGGCGGTCGAAGACCTTGCCCGCGGCCGCGGCAAGGCCGCCATCGAGCTTCAGACGCGGATCGAGTTGACCGCGAACCACGCGGCCTTTGCTCGCCTCGGCTTTCGCGAAACTGGACGGACGGCGCATGACGGCTATGCCAGGCCGACCTCGATCACCATGCGCAAAGCTCTCCCGTAAGTCTTATCTTACGGTTTGTGGGCCACGGATATCGCACCGCGACAGTGTCAGGTCCTGAGCGGCAGCACGCGGTCTGGTGGGCGGTGGCCGTCAACGAAGGCGCGGATGTTGATGATGACCTTTTCACCCATGTCGATACGGCCCTCGAGCGTCGCCGAGCCCATATGCGGCAAAAGCACGACCTTGTTCTTGGCCGCGAGCTTCAGCAGCTTGCCGTTCAAGGCCGGCTCGTGCTCGTAGACATCGAGGCCGGCGCCGGCGATCTTGCCGTCCTGGATCAGCTTGACCAGTGCTTCCTCGTCGATGATGTCGCCGCGCGCGGTGTTGACGACATAGGCGGTGGGCTGCAGTAGCGCCAGCCGCCGCGCCGAAAGCAGATGGAAGGTTGCCGGCGTCGAGGGACAGTTGACCGAGATGATATCCATGCGGGCCAGCATCTGGTCGAGGCTTTCCCAATAGGTCGCCTCCAGCCCGTCTTCCACGGCCGGCAGCACGCGGTGGCGGTTGTGATAGTGGATCGACAGTCCGAAGGCCTTGGCCCGCCTGGCTACGGCCGTGCCGATCCGCCCCATGCCGACAATGCCGAGCCGCTTGCCCCAGATGCGCCGGCCCAGCATCCAGGTCGGCGACCAGCCGGCCCATTTCTTGTCGCCGGTGAGCACATTGGCGCCTTCCGCGAGCCGCCGCGGCACCGCCAGCATCAGCGCCATCGTCATGTCGGCGGTGTCTTCGGTCAGGACATTCGGCGTGTTGGTGACGGTGATGCCCCTCTTGGCCGCAGCCGCGACATCGATCTTGTCGACGCCGTTGCCAAAATTGGCGATCAGCTTGAGGTTGTCGCCTGCCTGAGCGATCAGCGCCGCGTCGATATTGTCGGTAATGGTCGGCACCAGAACGTCGGCTTCCTTGACCGCCGCGACCAGTTCCGGCTGCGTCATCGGCCGGTCCTCGACATTCAGCCTTGCGTCGAACAGTTCGCGCATGCGGGTCTCGACCGGGTCGGGCAGCTTGCGCGTGATGACGACGAGAGGCCTTTTTTTGCCTGCCATTGTTTCCCTCTCGAGTATTTGCCGCAATTCCGAACGCAAAACCGCTTCACAGGTTTGCTGGAATTGCTCTAACCCGATCTCGTTGAGACCTCTTTAACCAAGACCGGCGAAACTGAAAGCCGGTCGCGGTGCCGATTACCCATGTAACAAGCGGTGCCGCCGAAGACAAAGAAAAAGGGGCGCCGAGGCAAGCGCCGAAAGGAATGAAAGTGTCTGGTTTCGCGTCGCTTCGCCTGGCCCTCAGTGCAGCATTTTTCGGCGCTCTGCTTTATTCTCCGCTTACGGCGGCACAGAGTGCGGCTGCACCTGCCCAGAGCGTCGTCACGCTCGGGCCGAGCGGCCTGCCGCTGCCGCGATTCGTCAGCCTGAAATCCGGCCGCGTCAACTCGCGCGTCGGCCCCGGCGCCAACTACTCGGTCGACTGGATGTACATGAAGGCCGGCCTGCCGATGGAGATCATCCAGGAATTCGACACATGGCGCCGCGTGCGCGATGCCGATGGTTCGGAAGGCTGGATCAACCAGTCGCTGCTTTCCGGCCGACGCACGGCAATCGTCGCACCATGGCAGCGTGGCAAGGGCACCCGGATCAATCTTCTCAACAGCCCCGACAAGGATGCAAGGGTGGTCGCGATGATCGAACCTGGCGTCATGGGTACGATCAAATCCTGCGACGGCCAGTGGTGCGAAATGACGTTCGACGGCCACACCGGCTGGCTTGCCCAGTCGGTCGTCTGGGGCGCCTATCCCGGCGAACGGGTCAAGGACTGATTCTCTTTCGCGGTCCTGGCTTTATGCCCGATACGGCCGAGATGGGTGTCCTGGAAGCCGGTCGGCAGCTTCAGACCGTAGCCCAGCGCACGGTCGATGGCGATGTGGGCGATCCATATCAGCGCAACCGCCATCGCGGCCGCATTGCCCCACATGTGCCCGCCGAGCAGCAGCAGCACGGGCACGATCAGGATGTGCAAGGCGTTGTAGGCAAGGGCACCGACGCGCGGACCGGCCAGATAGCCCGACATCGATAGGTCAGGCGCCAGGATAAGCAATCCGAAGAGCCACCAGGAGATGCCGGTCGAACCGTAGAAAATGACGGCAGCCAGTGCCACGATCGCCCATTCGAGCCGGATTACGAGATCGAGGGGTTTCATCCCTGGCCGATAATTCTGGCTTGGCAGATGATTCCGGCCTCGCCAGTCATTCGCGGCGTTTGGGGCGCAGCCTCACGACGATGTCGACATTGGCGATCTCCATCCCTTCCGGAGGCTCCGGCAGGTTCGCAACCGTCACCGGACCGCTGTCGATGTCGAATATACGGTTTTCGCCTTCGATGTAGAAATGGTGGTGGTCGGAGGTGTTGGTGTCGAAATAGGTTTTCGCGCCTTCGACGGCGAGGATGCGCAAAAGTCCCGCCTGGGTAAACTGGTGAAGGGCATTGTAGACGGTGGCCAGCGACACCGGCACGCCGGCGGCAACCGCCTCCTCGTGCAGTTCCTCGGCCGACAGATGCCGGTCGCCCTTGGCGAAAAGCAGATCGGCCAGCGCAATGCGCTGACGCGTCGGCCTCAGCCCGGCTTCACGGACCCGCTTGTCCACAGCGACATTTTCCTTCCGGCCGTCCAGGTCCATCTTCTCGTCGAACCCCACAGTTCCGCCCCAAGACACGCCCAGAATGGCAAAAAAATGAACGTCTGCCGAAACCGGACCTCTCAGGACATATATTCTGTCGTCCGAATGCGATCAATAGCGCGCATTGACCCAGGCAGACGAGCAGGCTAAGCGCAAACGCCGGTTTCCGGCCTGAAACAGATTGTGTTAGGAAACCAACGACAAGGGCACCCGATGGCCCGGAACGATATGGGATGAGATTGATGGCGGGTAAATCCAGCTACGAGTACGACGAATTGCTGGCCTGCGCCCGCGGCGAACTGTTCGGACCGGGCAACGCCCAGCTTCCCTATCCGCCAATGCTGATGTTCGACCGCATCACCGAGATCAGCGAGACCGGCGGCGCCTTCGAGAAGGGTTTCATCCGCGCGGAGTTCGACATCAAGCCGGACCTGTGGTTCTTTGCCTGCCATTTCATCGGCAATCCGATCATGCCGGGGTGCCTCGGCCTCGACGCCATGTGGCAACTGACGGGCTTCTATCTTGGCTGGCTTGGCGAACCCGGGAAGGGAATGGCGCTGTCGACCGGCGAAGTGAAATTCAAGGGCATGGTCACGCCTTCGGTGAAGAAGGTCGAATATGGCATCGACTTCAAGCGCGTGATGCGGGGCCGGCTGGTGCTCGGCATCGCCGATGGCTGGCTGAAGGCGGATGGCGAACCCATATACGCGGCAACGGATTTGAAAGTCGGTCTGTCCAAGCAGTCGGCGGTCGGCTGACCGGCACCCCTGGCCGGCCCCCTTTGGCCAGCATCCCTGGAAGGAGTTGCGAATGAGACGTGTCGTAGTCACAGGCCTCGGCATCGTGTCGTCGATCGGCAACAATGCCAACGAGGTGCAAGCCTCGCTGCATGACGCCAGATCAGGCATCAGCTTCTCGGATTCCTTCGCCGAACACGGCTTCCGCTGCCAGGTCTGGGGAGCGCCGACGCTCGATCCATCGGCGATGATCGATCGCCGTGCGATGCGCTTCCTGAGCCAGGGTGCTGCATGGAACCACGTCGCCATGGACCAGGCGATCGCGGATGCGGGCCTCGGCGAGAGCGACATCACCAATGAGCGCACCGGCATCGTCATGGGATCGGGCGGACCATCCACCCGCACCATCGTCGAAGCTGCCGAAACGACGCTGAAGAACGGCAGTCCCAAGCGCATCGGTCCATTCGCGGTGCCGAAGGCAATGTCGTCGACCGCATCGGCGACGCTTGCCACATGGTTCAAGATCCACGGCGTCAACTACTCGATCTCGTCGGCCTGTTCGACCTCGGCGCATTGCATCGGCAATGGCTATGAATTGATCCAATGGGGCAAGCAGGACATCGTCTTCGCCGGCGGCCACGAGGATCTCGACTGGACGATGTCGGACCTGTTCGACGCCATGGGCGCCATGTCGTCGAAATTCAACGACAAGGCATCGACCGCCTCCCGTGCGTATGACGTCAATCGCGACGGCTTCGTCATTGCCGGGGGCGCCGGTGTGCTGGTGCTGGAAGAGCTTGAGCATGCCAAGGCGCGCGGCGCCAAGATCTATGCCGAGATCGTCGGCTATGGCGCGACGTCGGATGGCTACGACATGGTTGCTCCTTCAGGCGAAGGCGCGGTCCGCTGCATGCGCCAGGCGCTGGCCACGGTTTCCACGCCGGTCGACTACATCAACACCCATGGCACCTCGACGCCGGTGGGAGATTCCAAGGAAATGGGCGCCATCCGCGAGGTGTTCGGCCCAGAGATGCCGTACATCACCTCGACGAAGTCGCTGACCGGCCATTCGCTGGGCGCGGCCGGCGTGCAGGAATCCATCTACTCGATCCTGATGATGCAGGGCGGTTTCATCGGCGAAAGCGCCCATATCGAGACCCTCGACCCCGAATTCGAGGGCATGCCGATCGTGCGAAAGCGCATCGACGACGCCAGGATCGACACTGTTTTGTCCAATTCGTTCGGCTTCGGTGGCACCAACGCCACGCTCGTTTTCCAGCGCTATTCCGCATAAGGATTTGCCGGCCATGGACGGATTGATGAAGGGCAAGCGCGGGCTTGTCATGGGTGTCGCCAACGATCATTCGATCGCCTGGGGCATCGCCCGGAAATTATCCGAACACGGGGCGGAACTCGCCTTCACCTATCAGGGCGATGCCTTCGGACGCCGGGTCAAGCCGCTGGCCGACAAGCTCGGCGCCTCGCTGGTCGTGCCGTGCGACGTCGAGGACAGCGCTTCGGTCGCCGCCACGTTCGAGACCCTGGGCAACGAATGGGGCGGGCTGGATTTCATCGTCCACGCCATCGGCTTTTCCGACAAGAACGAGTTGAAAGGCCTCTACGCCGACACCAGCCGGGACAATTTCGTCCGCACCATGGTGATCTCCTGCTACTCCTTCACCGAGGTCGCCCGCCATGCGGCCACCTTGATGAAGGACGGCGGATCGATGATCACGCTGACCTATGCGGGCTCCGTCCGCGTCATGCCGAACTACAATGTCATGGGCGTCGCCAAGGCCGGACTGGAGGCCAGCGTGCGCTACCTCGCCAACGATTACGGTCCGCGCGGCATCAGGGTAAACGGCATATCGGCTGGGCCCGTGCGCACGCTCGCCGGCGCCGGCATTTCGGACGCCCGCCACATGTTCTCCTACCAGCAGCGAAACTCGCCACTGCGCCGCACGGTGACCATCGACGAGGTCGGTGGTTCGGCGCTTTATCTGTTGTCGGATCTGTCTTCCGGGGTTACCGGCGAAATCCACTATGTCGATTCCGGCTATCACATCGTTTCCATGCCGACGCTCGACGAATTGAAGCAGACCGACGGCGGGCGAGACTAACGCCTGTCGGCCAAAGGTGCGCGACGGTTTTGAAATGGCGGACATCTGAAAACACGAAGCTTAAAGCGCGCGGCTAAACCCCGTTTCAGCGCCAGTCGCATTGATCCGCTCAAGAAATACTTCCGGTCCAATAAAATTGGATTCATTCGCGGAAACTCATTTTAAGGAGATATCCGGTAGAAAGCTCCGTACTCAGGGGAACTTTCAATGCTCGCCGTCAGCAACCCGAAGCGAACACCGGTGTTCCGACTGCTCACCATAGCGAGTTCGGGTCTCGGCAGTTTCGTCCTCGGGCTCTGGGGCCTGAAGCTCGGTCTCGGCGATGGCTTTGCCGGCATCTCCGCCGACATGATGGTCTCGGTGATGGCCGCTCTTTGCGCACTGGCGGCGTCGGTCGCCGCGATGTCCTTCTTCGCCGGCGTCGATGAATCGGCGGATTTCGTCTTCACGGAAACCCATTTCGACAAGCTGACCGGCCTGGTGGCACGTCCGGCGATGGTCGGCAAGATTGCCGAGGCGGCATGCGCGACCAGCCGGACCGGCGAGCCGATGTTCCTCATCGATATCGACATCGACCGGTTCAAGC
>NZ_RZRW01001020.1:0-1252 GCF_003998745.1 Mesorhizobium sp. M7A.F.Ca.US.014.04.1.1
CCTTGACGCTGATCGTGTCGGCATGGATCGAAATAAGCAGGTCGGCCTCATGCTGACGGGCAATGCGCACGCGGTCGTCCAGACGCAGGAATTCGTCTGTGTCGCGCGTCATGAACACATCATAATTGCCGACGGCCGCGAGTTTGTCGCGCAGCTCCGTGGCGAAGGCCAGCGTGACGTTTTTTTCGATGGTGCCGTTCAGGCCCTCGGCACCGCCGTCGATGCCGCCATGGCCGGGGTCGATGACGACGGTGAACCGATGGCCCGGATTGGAGACCGGCCCGGTGCCGACCCGCCCTCCCTTGTCGGTCGAAACGGTCGATCCGGTGGTCAGCGCCTGATTGGCAAGTGCGGCATCGAACTCGCGTTCGGATGCCGCCGACATGTCGATGGCAATGCGGTAGCCGGTTCCGTCCTCGTTCTTGAGCACGTCGAGCTTGTCGACGGCAAAGGGTCCCTTGCCGGTGAGGATCAGACGCGAAACGCCCTCGCCGAGTTCGCCCAGGCGCACGCCCTTGACCAGGCCCCGCGCCTTCAAATCCTTGGCATCCACGGCGAATCTCGTATTCGCGAGATCGATGACAAGACGGTTGGGACCACGCAGCAGGAACCATTTGATATCGGGTTCGCGGTCGAAATCCATGACGATGCGCATCTTGGTGGCATCGCCGGCCATCTTGTAGCCTTTTGCCACGAGCGGAGCGTCGGCGGCACTGGCATTTGAGGACAAGACGGATGAGGCCGCCAGCAGCAGCAAGAGGCAGAAAGCGGCCAGGATCCGGCCGCCGACACGACATCCCTTGTCTGTGAAGTCCGCCAATCCCATCTCTCTTGCAGTCGCTCCCGGTTTGGCGCCCGGCGCCCGGTCGTTTCGTCGAAATGCCGGTTAGGCCGCGAACTCGATTAACGATTGGTATCCAGAGAAGGTTAACCAAGCCTTTTCATGCAGGGCCGCAAGCCTGGCTTTACGCTACGGAACGGCTTTTTGCCGGCATCGGAAATCGGGGTTGCCATCCACCCCGCCAAATCATAAAAGCGATGGTGGATCACTGCAATCCTGGAACCGCCCTCCTCCGCAGCTTCTTGCTACAGGGTCAGACGTAAAGGCGGCTCCTTTCGCTTCAGGCGAAAAGGGTTCAGGTGATCGCGACGAATTTCGCAGGCGTGCTCCCGTGGCGGGGGAATCGCCTGCGTGAGGAAAACGGCCGGGTTTGTTCCCGTGCCGGCTCTGTATGAGCAAACAAGCTGGTCC
>NZ_RZRW01001021.1:0-1251 GCF_003998745.1 Mesorhizobium sp. M7A.F.Ca.US.014.04.1.1
ATATGATGGCGGATGATCCAGAAAGAGCTTGCGCCCGTGGCACGCGCAGCTTCCACGAAGACCATTTCCCGGACAACGAAAACCTGGCCACGAACCAGGCGGGCGACCGTCGGCGCAGTGACGACACCCAGCGTGACCGCCAGGTTGACCACCGATGGCCCGAGCATGGCGGTGATGATCAATGCGAGAACGAGCCCCGGCAAGGCGATGAAAATGTCGATTATCTGGACCAGGACAAAATCGACCCAGCCACGGAAAAACCCGGCGATCAGGCCAATGGGCGCGCCGATCAGCACAGCCACGATCGCCGCCGAAGCACCCACCTGCAACGAAACCCTTGTCCCGTAGATGACGCGCGACAGCACGTCCCGGCCCAGTTGGTCCGTGCCAAGAATATTCTCAGCCGAAGGCGGCCCGAGGACATTGATCGTCGTAGCGGTCGGGTGCAGTGGCGCGATCAAGGGCGCGAACACCGCGATCAATGTGATGATCACCAGAAGCGTCAGGCCAAGGACCAATCGGAACGGAAGTTTTCTCATTGGATTCTAAGCCGATGTTCGCACGAGCGGATTGACGAGGCTGTAGGTGATGTCCGCCACAAGGTTGAGGATCATCACGCCGACGATGATCACCATTCCCACCGACAGCATCACCGGAAAATCCCGGGACGAAATCGCTTCGACCACCAGCCGGCCCATGCCTGGCATGGAAAAGACGGTTTCGGTCACGACCGCCCCGCCTACCAGTTGTCCAAGCGAAAGTCCGGCATAGGTGATCAAGGGCAATATGCTGTTGGGCAGAATGTGCCGGTAGGAAATGCGCGCCTCCGACAGCCCCTTGGACCGCGCGGCCTGGATGTAAAGGTTGCCTTTCACCGACTGATATTCGGCCTTGTAGACGAGCGTGAAGGAGCTGAAATAGAAGGTCGTAAGCGTGATAATGGGCAGGATCATGTGGATGAGATGTTGCCCAGCGCCCCGTGACCACGGCGACCATCCGGTCGTCGGCAGCCAGCGTAGCTGAACCGAAAACAGGTAGATCAGCAGCAGTCCGAGAAAGAAATTCGGTACAGTGATGCCAACGATGCTTATGGCGGCGGTGAGCCGGTCCACCAGCTTTTTCATGAACGTAGCCGAATTGATTAGCGTGGCCCCCAGGAATGCGATGAGGATCGCCCAGGATGCCAGCTCGAGCGTTAGAGGAAGAGCATCCGCGATCATTTGCGCGACAGGCTGCTGGGTGGAGTAGGAT
>NZ_RZRW01001022.1:0-1246 GCF_003998745.1 Mesorhizobium sp. M7A.F.Ca.US.014.04.1.1
CTTCCCTTATTGCCTTTTCGGTGGCGGTCATGGTCGGCAGCGAACCTGTTGCCGGAACCGATCGGGTGACCGATTTTCTAGACCGGATCGATCCCGGAGCGCGTAAAAATTGAGTCTTTCCAACTTGTATATGCATGTATGTATTTTAGCCTTGACATCCGCTCCCGCTGACGCTGAAATATCCGCGCACTTCACCATGAAGTGGCAGGTAAGACGCCGAGGCACAGTGCCGCAAGAGCAGAAACCCGCAGTCTCACCGGACCGGCTACCTCAGTCAGAAAAAGCGGTCCGATCATCAAGGGGAACAAGGATGATGCGTAACCTAACAGGACAATTTCGCGCGCTCGTGATGGCCGCCGCCATCGGGCTCGCCGCCGCCCCGGCGGCCTACGCGGCCGATGCGGCCATTCCCACCACGCCCGAGGCAGGAGCGTTCAAGATCGGCATCGAGCCCTGGCTCGGCTATGGCCAGTGGCATGTCGCCGAGGCCAAGGGCCTGTTCAAGACGAACGGGCTGAGCGACGTCCAGATCGTCAACTTCGCCGAGGACAAGGACATCAATGCAGCACTTGCAAGCGGCCAGCTCGACGCCGCCAACATCGCCACCCACACGGCGATGGGCATGGTTGCGGCCGGCCTGCCGGTGAAGATCGTGCTGCTGCTCGACGTCTCCATGACCGCCGACGCGATCATCGCTGGCAAGGACGTCACCTCCATCGCGGACCTCAAGGGCAAGCAGGTGGCCTTCGAGGAAGGCACGACGAGCGACATCCTGCTCAAATACGCGCTCACCAGGAACGGCATGTCGATCGACGATGTGAAGCCGGTTCCGATGCCTGCGTCCGACGCCGGCAGCGCCTTGATCGCCGGCCAGGTGCCGGTCGCGGTGACCTATGAACCGTACCTCACCGTCGCCATGGCGCAGAACAAGGACCTCAAGCTGCTGTTCACCGCCGGCGAGGATCCCGGCCTGATCAGCGACGTGCTGGTGGTGCGTGACGAGGTGATCAAGTCGCGGCCCGGCCAAGTGCTGGCCATGATCAAAAGCTGGGACGCAGCGCTCAAGGACTACAATGCCGATACGCCCGGTGGGCGCGCCATCATCGCCAAGGCTGTCGGTTCGGACGTCAAGGACCTCAACACCGCCTTTGACGGCGTGCGTTACTACTCACTCGCCGAAAACAAGGCGGCGCTGACCGGTGATTTCACCACCAAGACCTTCGCCGATGTCGAAGCCGCCGCCAAG
>NZ_RZRW01001023.1:0-1242 GCF_003998745.1 Mesorhizobium sp. M7A.F.Ca.US.014.04.1.1
CTCCCCGGACCAATTTCCCCCGCCTGCAACACCTCCAGCGTCTGCCCGTCAAACGAAGGCTCGTCCTGGCCTATCCGCACGAACAGCACTTTCCGCCCCCCACCCTCGGGCACCTCGAAATACTGGATGCCGTCAGGCATTTCGCCCCAGGCGCCGCAGGGCGGCTCCGGGATCTCATCGGGGCTGGCTACCGCTTTCAGCTCTTTCGCATAGGCAGCGTCCGGGCTGAATGTGTAGCGTTTGACGCCGGCGGGGACTCTGCCCCCGGCGTAAGGCGTCGAATTCAATACCTTGTTTGCATCTGGCCATGCCTTCGGCCTGCCCGGTTCAAAGCCTCTCAGCATGCCATCTCAGATGGTCGTCCATGAAGCTGGAGATGAAAAGATACGAGTGGTCGTATCCATCCTGCATCCGCAATTTTAAAGGAATACCTGCTTTGGTGCAGGCCGCCTCAAGCAGCCAAGGCCTCAGCCCGTCGTCAAGAAATCCATCCGACGTTCCCTGATCCACCAAAAATTCGGGGAAGCGGTATCCGTCGTCGATGAGCGACGTCGCGTCGCAGCTTCGCCACGAGGCCTCATCCTTGCCGAGATACTTCTCAAAAGCCGGTCTCGACCAGCCGGCGGTGCTTGGCTGGGCGATCGGGGCGAACGCCGAGCAGCTCTTGAACCGCTGCGGATTCTTCAAGGCAATCGTCAGCGCGCCATGCCCGCCCATCGAATGGCCAAAGATTGCCTGGCGTGCCATATCGGCTGGAAATTCAGCCGCGATGAGGGCCGGCAACTCCTCGGCGACATAGGAATACATACGATAGTTCTTCGCATAAGGCTCTTGCGTCGCATCGAGATAGAAGCCGGCGCCGGAGCCGAACTGCCAGTTGTCTTTTTCATCCGGAATGTCGGCCCCGCGCGGGCTGGTGTCGGGACAAACGACGATCAGGCCGAGCTCGGCGGCCATGCGCCTGTACTCGCCCTTGTCCATGACATTGGCGTGCGTACACGTCAGGCCTGAGAGATACCACACAACGGGACAAGGCGTCTCCCGCGCCTGCGGAGGTATGAAAACGGCAAAAATCATGTCGCAACGGCAACTCGTCGAGAAATGGGAATAGACGCCCTGCACGCCGCCATGGGCTTTCGTCTGAGAGATGATTTTCATGTGTTCTCCACGTTGCGGGTCGGATGACGGTCGGCCCCACCACTGCCACCCAGCGGCAAGCACTTGCGTCCTGCCATCGTATGG
>NZ_RZRW01001024.1:0-1242 GCF_003998745.1 Mesorhizobium sp. M7A.F.Ca.US.014.04.1.1
GATCACCGCTACCAGCATCGGGTAGAATGGAAAGAAGCCCCATCGTCCGACATTGCTTTGGTTCGGGATGGGAAAGCGCTCGTAGCCGCGTTCGGAAATGTCCACATACCAGTGGCAATCCCATCGGCAGAGCGCACGAGCATAAGACCCGAAGCCTGGTTCTGCCAATGTTGAAGCAACAGCGGCATAACGGATGGCAAGGCCAGTGAAACCGAACAGGAGCGGGACTGCCACCACCGCTGCCGCTACCATGTGGCGCCTGTTGATCGTCGGGCCGTAGTCGGGGAAAATCTCGAACTGCTCTGCGCCCTTCATCGACGGCGCATCGCCGGGGCTCTTGATGGCCGGGACGAGATTGTCAGTCCCGGATTTTCTCATCGCGGAGCACCGGCGCGGCGCGTTTCCATCCCCTGATGGGAGCCCGCTTCGACTGTGACCAAACCGCCGACCGTGGCCTTGCCAGCTTCATAGTCGACCGGCGTGGCGTGGCCCGGCGCCTTTGCCTTCTCCGGCGCGTTGCTTCCCCGACGGTCGTCGCGCAGTTCCAGATGAGTGACGCCGCCTGCCGTCACCTCGAGCCCAAAGTCGATGCCAGTCTGTCTCTGCGCCATGTGAGAGATTCTGGAGCGCGGCCGGCGGTCGTCAAGAGGTTGCTAATATTCGAACGGCAAAGGGCAACAATCCTTTGGCTGCATCACATATCAGTTCATTTTGAACCAGCCTTCGGGAACGCCTAAGGGCCGCGTTCGGCACCTTTGCCAAGGCGCGTTGTAACGAGCCGCAGCAACCGTTTGCATTCCGGCTCATGACGCAAAGCTCCGGCCAAGGAGTCTTTTCAGGCCGGTCGTGCCAAGCGGCCACGGCCCCAAGTCGCGCATGTCGACCTGCTAGCAACAGACCAAGGAAATCATAATTTGTCGAGCTCGCCGCTTCTCGCATGGACCGGTCGTTGTCGCCGTTTTGATGACCTCGGGACGATCGTGGGGCCAAATTGCTTGCCTAGTGGAGGTCAGCGTCGTCGAGAACACGATAATCATGCATGCCTCGCGGCCGGCGATAAGCTGTTGTGCAGCCTTGACGCAGGGATGGTCCACCGACAATCTAAGGTCTTTCTCCTTCCGTGCGATCTCGTATGCCGACGGGCGCAGGCGCGAAGACCGAGATCGCCTTTGGATGGACCTTGAAATGGGCTGGTGTCGAGGTGACGATCTCACCATCGGTGTTGACCGGCATCGGCTTCTC
>NZ_RZRW01001025.1:0-1238 GCF_003998745.1 Mesorhizobium sp. M7A.F.Ca.US.014.04.1.1
CGATCGCCTCCGCCAGCCGCTTCGGCAGGTGATTTGCCAGCACGGTCTGCACCGCCTGCCGCCCATTACCGCGCTTGGCACTACGAATGAGGTCCGCCACATCAACTCCCGGCAGCATGGCGATGCGGATTTCGTCGCCCTCGCGCCAATAGGACGAGATCTGCAGGATGGACGGTCCGCTGACGCCGCGATGCGTGAACAGCATCGCTTCGGAGAACCGCGTCTTGCCGCAGGAGACTTCCGCGTCGACGGCGTTGCCGGCCAGCGGCGCCAGCCGTTCGAGCGTGTTTGCGTCGAAGGTCAGCGGCACCAGCGCCGGCCGCGTTTCGACGATGGCAAGCCCAAACTGTCCGGCAAGCTCGTAGCCGAAACCGGTCGCCCCCATCTTGGGGATCGACTTGCCGCCGCAGGCCACGACCAGAGACTGGCACCTAATCGTGCCCGTGGAGAGAGTGAGCACAAACCCCTCCACGGTTTTGCGGACATCCTCAACGCTGGTCGACAGCACCAGTTCGGCGCCCTTGTCCTGCATTTCCGAGACCAGCATGTCGATGATCTGGCGTGCGGAGCCGTCGCAGAACAACTGCCCAAGCGTCTTTTCGTGATAGGCGATGCGGTGGCGTTCGACGAGGGCGATGAAATCGCGTTGCGTATAGCGGCTGAGCGCCGAAATGCAGAAATGCGGATTGCCCGACAGAAAATTCTTCGGGCTGGCATGGATGTTGGTGAAATTGCACCGGCCCCCGCCGGAGATGCGGATCTTCTCGCCAGGCGCCGCCGCATGATCGAGGATCAGTACAGAACGGCCGCGCTTGGCCGCCTCCACGGCGCACATCATTCCGGCGGCACCCGCGCCGATGATCACGACATCATAGGATTGCATCAGGCTGTTCGTTCCCGCTCGGCCCACTCATCCGGCGCAGCGCATTTGTGCTGCCTGATACCGCGAACGGGGCGGACAGCCAACAGGCAAGAACAGCCAGGCAAAGGCTCAGATCAGCGTCTCTGCGAACAACGTCGTCAAGCGCTTCCAGTGGCGTTCGGCGCCCGCGGCATTGAAAACGCTGTGATCGGGCACGCACCAGCCATGCGCCATGCCGGCATAGTTCTCGATGACATGATCTACTTCCGCAACCCTGAGCGCCTCGGCCAGCCGCGCCGACTGTTCCGGCGGGAAACTCCTGTCGACGCCGGATGTGCCGACATAGACGCGCGCCTTGGTCGAGGCTGCCTTGCGA
>NZ_RZRW01001026.1:0-1235 GCF_003998745.1 Mesorhizobium sp. M7A.F.Ca.US.014.04.1.1
ATGCAGGGCCGCCCAAGGGCGCCTGAGGCGTGCGCAGGTCCGGCTGCGGTGCCGGTGCTCGGCGCGGCGGCTCGGCAGCGCGTGCGGCCGGCGCTTGCGGCGCCGGACGCAGGTTGCGTGGTTCGGACCCTTCACCGCCGCGGCCGGACTTGGCCACGATGTCCGAAAGCTCCTTCAGGGCGTTGATCTGCTCGGAAACGGCGCGGCGGATGGCCGAAGTCGATTCCTTGGCCTCTTCCGGCATTTCGATGACGCCCTTCTTGAGCTCGGCGCGGGTCAGGTCGAGCTCGCTCTTGATCGAACCCGCTGTGCGCCGCATCTCCTCGGTCGCATCGGCAAAGCGCTTGGTTGCCGAGTCGACGACGTCGGTGATGGCGTTGCGGATCTTGTCGGCCGACTCCATCGTCTTGCCTTCGGCGTTCTGCAGCGTCTGGCCGACGAGATTTTCGAACGAGCGCATGACCCTTTCGAGATCTTCCGACTTCTTGACCAGGCCGACGGCGAGGTCTTCGAGCGACGACTGCCGTTCGAGCGTGTGTTCGAGGTTGCTCTGGGCCGAGCTCAACAGGTCCGAAGCACTGGACAGCAGGCGGCTGTGCTCGTCGAACTTGGTGGCAATCGACGCGACCTCGCGCAAGGTGGACGACGACAGTTCCGTCAGCCTTGTCGTGTTCGAATCGACCAGACGTGCCGAGCTGGCAAAGGTCTGCGCGGCCTTCTCGGTGGTGGCGGCGAAGCTTTGCGTGCTGCCGCTCAGGCGTTCATCGACCTGGCCGAGATTGACCGCGGCCTGCTCGATCAGCTGACCGAGCTGCGAACTGGACTTGGTCATCCGGCCGATGAGGTCGGCGACGCTGTCGGACAGCGACGAGCGGGCACCCTCGACCGCCGACAAGGTTTCGGCGGTGCGGTTGGCGAGCGCGTCGACAAGTGCGGCATTCTCGCTGCGCAGCTTCTCGGTGGCGCGTTCTGTGACCTCTTCCATGCTCTTTTGCAGTTCCGAGCCGCCCTGGGCGAAGCGCTCGACCAAAGGCCGTGCGGTTTCGTCGAGGATCTTCGACATTTCGGCCGAACGCGCCGCGAGCATGGTGTTGAGTTCGCGGGTGTTGGCGCCGATCGTCTTGGCGGCATCGTTGGTGCTCTGGCCGATATGCTGGCCAACCGCGGTGAAGGTCTCGGCGATCACATTGGCGCGCGAGACGAGTTGCGCCTCGGCGTTCGACACCTGCTCGTTG
>NZ_RZRW01001027.1:0-1235 GCF_003998745.1 Mesorhizobium sp. M7A.F.Ca.US.014.04.1.1
GCTACAGCCTATCTCGCTGAAGGCTCACTGATCTTACAGGCAAAACGCCTCTGCGGACGCCGGGAGCGGATGATCAGTTGAGCGATGGAGACCATAGTGAACACAAATGTCCAAATCACCCCGCGAGCGGCGGGGGCTCTGGCTTTCAGCCCTGACGGAGTCCTCTTCTTGGGCGACAACAAGCTCGGAGCCGTCTTCGCCTTCAAGACGGAACGGGGCCAGGCCCCAGCCTCGCTGGATCCCTTCCTCTTCGAGTCGATTGACGAGAAGATCGCCGAGGCGCTGGGCGTGACGGTGAAGAGCTTGGTGATGAACGGGATGGCCATCCATCCCGTCACGCGGGAGCCATACCTGTCTGTCGGAGTGCGCAACGGCGATCGCCTGGAGCCCGCGGTCGTGAGCGTCTCGCTTTCCGGTGAGGTCCGCCCCTTCGATCTCTCATCGTCGAAGAGGACAGTACACAGGCTGACCGACGTTCCCGACGAGGACAAGACCTTTAAGTCGCGGGCCGGTTCTTTCCCCTATCCGCCGGCCGCGGTCTTCGACGAGAAGGCGCGCACGCCGCTCCGATCCATGACGATCGTGGATCTGAAGTTTCACAATGGCGATGTGTTCGTCGCCGGCGTCTCGAACCAGGAGTTCTCCTCCACGCTGCGGCGTATCCCCTATCCGTTCACTGGCGCCGCCAGCGAGACCCAAGTGGAAATCTACCACCTCGCTCACGGCCACTACGAGACGCGGGCGCCGATCCGGACCATGCAGTTCGCCACCATCAATGGCGAGGACACGCTCGTCGCCGCCTACGCATGCAGTCCGCTCGTCACCATTCCGGTCTCAGACTTGAAGCACGGCGCAAAGGTGAGAGGCAAGACGATCGGCGACATGGGCAACGGCCAGCCCATCAGCATGGTCGCCTTCCGGGATGGGGACGAGGACAAGCTGTTCATCACCAATCTCAGTCGCGGCCCCATGATCGTTCCGCTCTCGGGTATCCGCTCCGCTGAAGGCTACACGCCCGAGAACCGGCCGACCCAAGACAAGATGCTGGACCAACACCCTACCATGCCGGCCGGGCCGGTCGGCAAGCAGGTGCTGTTCGTCGGGTCGTCGTTGCGGGCCGACCTGTTCAGCGACCGCTTCTTCGTCTCCCTGACCCGCTACGCAGATACCGGCGATCTGACGCTCGAGACCCTGATGACCAGCCCGCTTCCCGGACGGTTAGACAAGATCTGGGT
>NZ_RZRW01001028.1:0-1235 GCF_003998745.1 Mesorhizobium sp. M7A.F.Ca.US.014.04.1.1
GCGCAATAACTGCTGAGCGACGGCATCGAACAGCCCGGGCTGAACATGGCCGAACGTGGACGGCGGCACGTTGGTGCTTTGCCGGGCGAGCTCGCGATAGGCATTCGCGTTGAGCACGCCGCCGCCGCCACGCAGCGACGACGTCCAGCGGGTGAAGGCATCGGCTGAAACCGCGCTCACGCTGAAGTTCATGTCCGAGAAGCCGTCGCCGCTGAAGTGCGCCGACTGGCCGAAAAAGCTGCCCTCATAGTCGGCCTGCAGATGCAACTCGGTCTGCATGCCGTTCATGACGTAGACCATGCTGCCAAGCTGGGGCACGAAGAACGTGTTCATCACGCTGGCCGAGGTCAGCTTGAAATGAACTGGAACGCCGGCGGGGATAACCAATTGATTGACAGCGCCCACGCCCTGCTCGGGATAGAGGAACAGCCATTTCCAGTCGAGCGCCACCACCTGGATGTCGAGCGGCGGCTGCGCGGAAGGGATCGGTTTGCGCGGATCGAGCTGGTACGATCCATAATAGATCAGCCCGCCAAGGAAAAGGATGGTGAGCGTCGGGATCGACCAGACGATCAACTCGATGCGCCCCGAATAGGTGAACTCCGGGTCATAGCGCGCGTCGCTGTTCGAGGCGCGGAATTTCCATGCGAAGGCCAAGAGCGCAACAAGCGTCGGAACAACGATCACCAGCATCACCGCCAGTGAGTTCAAGAGGATCGTGCGGTTGCCCGAGCCAATGGGTCCTTGCGGGTCGAGCACACCCCCCGCGCAACCGGGCAAGAATGCGATTGCCGGGATCCAGAGCAGTTGCCGCCCCGGCTTGGGGCTGGATGGCAACAACACTTGCTCGGCCACCAATCCTGGAGAGGACGCGTTCTTGGGGCACGCGCTCTTGGCACTTCTCATCTGAAGCCTTCCTCTGAACCAACTTCAAGGCGCGTGGCCGGGGTGCCGCCCTCCGCCGGACGAAGGACCTAACTGGCGCTTCCCCGGTTTGTTCCTCCTCGCTGGCTCATGCACAAACTCCAATTCGGCGGCACGGCGATGGAGCACAGCTAAGTCGATCACCCCATCAAGCTGGTGGAGCCAGAACCGCTCCACGGTTTTGGCCCATGAGCGAATCGACGCCAGTCATGGCTAATGACGACCGGTGGGGCCCGAACTTCTTGCCGATCGCCGCGCCGGCGGAGAGGACACGTCCTTCGGGGTGCTCGTTTTCCATCTGACGTCTGCTC
>NZ_RZRW01001029.1:0-1234 GCF_003998745.1 Mesorhizobium sp. M7A.F.Ca.US.014.04.1.1
GCTCGGGCGGTTCGAGGTCGATGCCGGTCTTCATCAGCCGCGACATGAAGCGGTCGCTCTCTGGCTTGCGCGGCCATACGCCCTCGTTGAGCCCGCCGATGACCAGCGTGTCGACCGTCTGCAACCGGGCTTCCAGCGCGCCCCAGATGGCGATGTTCCGGTCGGTGCCTTGTGCCGGCTTGACCGTTTCAGGCGCGATCAGCGCCGCCATGATGTCGGGCCACTCGGTCGCCGCGAAGGACAGCGAAGCCGAAGCCGCGACCAGCCCGCGCAGCAGTTCGGCAAGCTTCTCGCCGGCGTCACCGGCATAGAGTTCGCCAAGGCCGCCGTCGGCGATGCGGCCGAGATTTTCGAGTGTCACGACACTGGCCCTGACAAGCGCGGCAAGGTCGGCGTCATCCCGGCCTCGGAAGGCTGCGAGCGGCGCCAGCGCCTGCTTGAGACGTTCGAGCAAATTCCGCGCAGTTTCGATAGAGCGCACGGTCAGCCGGGAAAACCAGAAGGGCTGCCGGCTGCCGCCGCCCAAGCCGGTGAGGCGGGCTTCGAACAGTTCCGGTAGCGAAACGATGTCGGGGCGGCCTGTGCCGCCGCGCAACGCCACCAGTTCGATCAGCTCCGCCGCGTGGCGCACATCGGCCCGTTCGAGGCCGAGGCCGAGCAGCGGATGCTTGAGCAGCGACAGCAGGCCAACCGGATCGCCTGGCCGGAACAGTGCCTCGAGCGCCAGCCTGAGCAGGCTGGCCGCCGGAGTGTTGGCGAGCGGTGTGCCACCGGAATCGTCGGCAACGACGCCGAAGCGCTGGAGCTCGATCGAGACGCGCCGCGCCAGCGCGCGGTCGCCGGTGACGAGAGCCGCCCTTTGGCCGGGCTGTTCGACCGCGCGCTTGAGCGCGACGGCGATGGCGACGGCCTCATCACGTTCGCTGGCGGCTTCGAGCAAGGTCACCTCGGCGAAGGCGCCGGCAATGTCGGACGCCGGGAAACCGGCACGTGTCTCGGCCCAGAGTTCGGTGGTTTCGGCCGGCCGCAGCGCTTCGCCGACAAGGGCAGCGCGAAGCGCACGTCGCGGTTCGGCCACGCCAATCTCCTCGACGTCGCCGCGCAATACGCCGATCTTGCCGATCAGCCTGGCCAAGCCATATTGCGGGTGGCCGAGTACGGCTGGACGCGCGCCAGGCGCGGCAATCGCCTGGAACGACGCTTCGTCCAGCGTCCGGTCGAGACCCGGCAGCAC
>NZ_RZRW01000103.1:0-6259 GCF_003998745.1 Mesorhizobium sp. M7A.F.Ca.US.014.04.1.1
ATATTTGATGGCGTTGTCGACGATGTTCGACAGCGCCTGACCGATCAGTTCGCGGTTGCCGTTGACGGACACCGCCTCGTGCGCGTCTGCTTCCAGCGACACGCCCGCCTCTTCCGCCACCGGCTCATAGAGCTCGACGACATCGCGTACGGCTTCCGCAAGATCGACGCGGTTCGTATTTTCAGACGAGTAGCCAGCCTCCAGCCGGGAGATCATCAGGATGGCGTTGAAGGTTTTTATCAACTGGTCCGACTCGGCGATGGTGCCTTCCAGCGCCTGCCGGTAGTCGGTGGGCTTTTGCTTGCCCGAAAGCGTCGCTTCGGCCCGGTTGCGCAGCCGGGTCAGCGGCGTCTTCAGATCATGCGCGATGTTGTCGGAAACCTGCTTCAAGCCTTCGTTCAGCGTGGCGATCCTGGCCAGCATGGCATTGAGATTTTCGGAGAGCCGGTCGAACTCGTCGCCAACCCCCGTCACCGGCAGCCTGCCCGACAGATCGCCGCCCATGATGCGACGGCTGGCTTCCGACACGCTGTCGATGCGCTTCAGCGCAGCGCGGCCGACAAAAAACCAGATCAGCAATCCGCCCAGCCCCATCATGCCGAGCGCCAGCATCAGCGCACGGCGGATGACGGCACGAAACCGTTCCGGCTCGCCAAGGTCGCGGCCGACCAGCATGATCATCTGGTTCGGCAGCCGCAGCACCAGCGCAATGGCGTTGTGGCCTTTTTCGCCCTGCGCCTGCGCATCGTTCTGCTCGGATTGGGTGGTGGTACCCTGCTCGGCGGGAAGGTTGCGCAGGCGCTCGAGCTCTCCCTCGCCAAAGCGCTGATAAGAGAACGGACTGCTGGTCCAGCCTTCGGTTTCGAGAACGCCAGGTTCGAGGCTCTGCACGTTGCCGGTCAGGATCTGGCCGTTGGCGTCGGCGATCAGGTAAAGGTTTGCGCCGGGCTGGCGCGAGCGCGCTTCGACCACGCGGACCAGTACCGGCAGGCCACCGCGCTGATAGGCGCGGGCAAGGCCGAGCACTTCGTCATTGATGGTCTCCTGCGTCTGCGCGGTCAGCATTCGCGCCGACAGCGAGGTCATGTAGAAGACGAGCGCCACCGCGCAGAGCGCGAAGAGCAGGAAGTAGAGCGCCGAAAGCCGCGCTGCCGTCGTCTTCATGATGGCGGGCACGGAAAGAGCCATGCCGCAGCTAACCACTCTTCAGCATATAGCCGGCGCCGCGAACCGTATGCAGGATGGGCTTGTCGAAGCCCTTCTCTATCTTGCCGCGCAGCCGGGAGACATGGACGTCGATGACATTGGTCTGCGGATCGAAATGGTAGTCCCAGACATTTTCCAGCAGCATGGTGCGCGTCACCACCTGGCCGGCATGCCGCATCAGATATTCGAGCAAGCGGAACTCACGCGGCTGCAGCGTTATCTCGCGTGACGCACGGCGGACCGAATGCGACAGCCTGTCGAGTTCGAGATCGCCGACGCGGTAGACGGTTTCCGCTTCCTTGGCACTGGCGCGCCGGTTCAGCACCTCGACGCGGGCGAGAAGCTCGGAGAAGGCATAGGGCTTTGTCAGGTAATCGTCGCCGCCGGCGCGCAAACCCGTGACCCGGTCATCGACCTCGCCGAGCGCCGACAGGATCAGCACCGGCGTCGTGTTGCCCCTGGACCTGAGACCGGCAATGACCGACAGGCCGTCGCGACGCGGCATCATCCGGTCGATCACCATCACGTCGTAGTCGCCGGCGTCGGCGAGCGCAAAGCCGGTTTCGCCGTCACCGGCGACATGCGCGGTGTGACCGGCCTCGGCAAAGGCTTTCTGCAAGTAATCCGCAGCCTCGCGATCGTCTTCTATGACGAGAATCTTCATAGGGCTGTTATACGCGATTTCGCCGGAAGGTTGAGTGGCAGACATCTGCATTGTGGCCTTTGCCAAAGCGCATCGCGACCGAGATCGCTCGAAGCAGTGCGCGATAAAGCTGCTCGCTGCCGATGTCGTTGGCATCGGATCGTTGAAGCGCTTTTGAAATTGTGCGGCAGCGGGCGATGGGAAGCCCGCTGCCGCCGGGGGAAGGCGCGATGACTGACTAACGCGCGCTCCTCCATGCTTTCCCGTACGGCGGCTCGGGGGTGTTGAACCGGCGCACTGGAAAAGTCCAACTTGCCGCCGGAACGCCCTCACCCGTCTCGGAAGGCCGAGAGAACGCTCCGGAGCCGACCTCAGCCCTTGGCGACGGGCAGCGCGACGAAACGATTGGTGTCGTCGCGGGTGATCTGCATCAGCACTGCCTTGCGGCCGGATTTGACCGCTTCGGTCATCGCCTTGGTGACGTCGTCGGTGCCGTTCACTTCGGTCGAATTGACCGATGTGATGACGTCGCCCGGCTGGATGCCGCGATCGGCAGCATCGCTGTCGGGATCGACGTCGGTCACCACCAGCCCCTTGCCGTTTTCGGACTTGGTGACGGTCAGGCCGAGATCGGCCAGCGTGTCGGGCTTTGCCGGAGCGGCAGGCTGCGACTGGTCGACAGAGGCCTGCTTGTCGCTCGAGGGCAGTTTGCCGAGATCGACCTTGACCGTCTGGCTCTTGCCGTCGCGCCACACGGTGACGTCAACCGATTTGCCAGGCGAGTAGGCGCCGATCAGCCGTGCCAGTTCCTTCGGCGAAGCGACGTCCTTGCCGTTGACCTGGGTGATCACGTCACCGGCCGTGATGCCCGCCTTCTTGCCGGGACCATCGTCCTGGGCACTGGAAACCAGTGCGCCGTTGTTGGACTTCAGACCAAGCGACTCAGCGATGTCGGAGGTGACCGGCTGGATTTCGACACCGAGCCAGCCGCGCTGAACGGAACCGCTCTTCATCAGGTCCTGAACGACCTGCTTGGCGGTCGAAGCGGGAATGTCGAAGGCGATGCCGACGCTGCCGCCGGACGGCGAGAAGATCGCGGTGTTGATGCCGACGACCTGGCCGTTGAGGTTGAAGGTCGGGCCGCCAGAATTGCCGCGGTTGACCGATGCGTCGATCTGGATGAAGTCGTCATAAGGGCCAGCGCCGATGTCGCGGCCGCGGGCGGAGACGATGCCGGCGGTGACGGTGCCACCAAGGCCGAACGGATTGCCGACGGCCACCACCCAGTCGCCGACGCGAACCTTGGAGTCATCGGCGAAGTCGACATAGGTAAACTTGCCGACGCCATCGACCTTGAGCACGGCGAGATCGGTGCGCGGGTCGGTGCCGATCAGCTTGGCGTCGAGTTCCTTGCCGTCATTCATCACCACGGTGAAGGCCGAGCCTTCCGAAACGACGTGGTTGTTGGTGACGAGATAGCCGTCATCCGAGATGAAGAAGCCGGAACCTTGTGCAACCGGCCGCGGCTGGTCGTTGTTGCGGTCGCGATGGCTGAAGCGCCTGTTGCCGCCACCCTGGCCGTCCTGATCACCAAATCCACGGAATTCCTTGAAGAAGCGGCGCAGTTGCGGATTGTTGGGCAGGTTGTTCATGCCATCCTGATCGTCGGACGGGTCCGAGCCGTCATCGGCGGCCGGGCTGATCTTGGCCTTGACCTTGACGCTGACAACAGCGGGAGAAACCCGCTCGACGACATCGGCGAAGCCCGGTACCTGCGGCGCCTCGACGCGCACGGCATCGGCCAGAACAGGGCTGGTTCCGCTGGTCAGCGCACCGACGCCGATCGCACCGGCCACGGCTACAGACGCGACGGCAGCCATGAGACGCTTGCGGGTGACGGAATATGAACGGGGGGCAATATTCATGGATCTCGTATCCTCTTTCCAAATGGACGCTGCTGATGGGCATCCTCAAGCAAGAGAATTAGAGTGGCGCACATTACAGCGCCATTTCCGACACATGAAACTTTGGTAATGTTTTGGGGTCGGGAGACGCACAAACCCGTTGGCCGCGATGCCCTATGCGCTATCTTGTACACAACTCAGCACAAGGCTTTCATAAATGACAGCAAGCACGCCTGGCGGATCGTATTCGTGAAATGGGCCGAGGCCTTGGTGATATGGCGACGGGCCGGCCAGGCCGGGTAACAGGCACATATGAGACGTTCATCGGCCGCCCGCCGTACATCATTGCTTATGAGTTGCGCCCGATCGCTGGCCGTCAGTGCGTCGTTATCCTGCGCGTCATTCACACGTCGCGGGACTGGCCCTCGGAGGAATGGCCGAGCTAATTGCCTAGTATCTTGTCCAGCGCCGCCTGTTCCTCAGTGGTCAGCGCATTGGTTGCCGTCGAGCGACGCGACCGCGCGGTCAGCACGATGAAAACGCCTCCCACCAGCAACAGCAGGACAGGCGTGCCCCACAGCAATGCATTGCGCAGGTCGAAACGCGGCTTGAGCAGCACGAACTCGCCATAGCGCGAAACCACGTAGTCCATGACCTGCTGGTCAGTGTCGCCGGCGACGAGGCGCTGACGCACGAGGACGCGCAGGTCGCGGGCAAGGTCGGCATCGGATTCGTCGATCGACTGGTTCTGGCAGACCATGCAGCGCAAGCCTTCCGAAAGCGCCCGAGCCCGCGCCTCAAGTGCAGGATCAGGCAGCATCTCGTCAGGCTTCACCGCCAAGGCCGTGCCGGCAAAAAACAGCGCCAGCAGCAGGATAATGGAGGTCAGCGAAAGCCGTGCGTTCATGGCAGGGTCGCGGATGGCACCACGCTCGCCTGCTTGCGCCGTCGCGACGGCGCGCCGACGCGCAGGCGCCGGTCCATCAGCGACATCGCCGCGCCCGCCATCATCATCAGGCCACCGCCCCAGATCAACGTCACCAGCGGCTTCCACCACAAACGCACGACGACCGAACCGTCTTTGCCCTCGTCGCCGAGCGAGATGTAGAGCTGCGAGAAACCGATCGTCCTGATGCCGGATTCCGTCGTCGTCATCTGCCGCACCGGATAAAACCGCTTGGCGGAGCTGATTTCGCCAACAGGGCTGCCGCTGACGCCGATCAGCTCGAAGCGGCCGCGATCCTCGCTGTAATTCGGTCCCTGGGCCGGATAAAGCCCGACGAAACGCAGCGTATGGCCGGACAGTTCGACGGTCTCGCCGGCATGCATCGACAGGATCTTCTCGGTGCCGAAGCAAAGTGTGCCGACGATGCCGAGCGTGGTCAGGCCGAGGCCGAGGTGAGCGAAGGCTGTGCCGAAGACCGAGCGCGGCAAGCCGAGCAAGCGCCGGACCATGATCCCCGTTGCGACGGTCCGAAAGCCGGATTTGACGGCGAGATCGGTGAGCGCGCCAAGGATCAGCCAGACGGCAAGGCCTACGCCCAGGGCTGCGAACACCGAGCCGCCGTCGATGAACAGAGCGGTGACCAGCGTCGCCAGCAGTGCCGCAGCAAAGGCCACCATCAGGCGCTGCGCGACGGCGAAGACATCGCCGCGCTTCCAGGCCAGCAACGGCCCGAACGGAACCACGAGCAGCAGCGGCACCATCAGCGGCCCGAAGGTGAGATTGAAGAACGGCGCGCCGACCGAGATCTTGTCGGCTGAAAAGGCTTCGACAGCGAGCGGATAGAGTGTGCCGACAAGCACGGTCGCCGTCGCCGTGGTCAGGAACAGATTGTTGAGGACGAGTGCCCCTTCTCGGGAAATCGGGTGGAACAGGCCGCCGGTCGTCAACCGGGAAGCGCGCAGCGCAAACAGCGCCAGCGAGCCGCCGATAAACAACGTCAGGATGCACAGGATAAACACGCCCCGGGTCGGATCGGTTGCAAAGGCATGCACCGAGGTCAGCACGCCCGAACGCACGAGGAAGGTGCCGAGCAGCGACAGCGAAAAGGTCAGGATGGCGAGCAGCAGCGTCCAGATCTTCAGCGCCGAGCGCTTTTCCATGACAATGGCCGAATGGAGCAGCGCGGTGCCCGCCAGCCACGGCATGAAAGACGCGTTCTCGACTGGATCCCAGAACCAGAAACCGCCCCAGCCAAGTTCATAATAGGCCCAGTACGATCCCATGGCGATGCCGCCGGTCAGGAACATCCAGGCGACCAGCGTCCACGGCCGCACCCAGCGCGCCCAGGACGCGTCGATGCGGCCTTCGATGAGAGCGGCGACCGAGAAGGAAAAACAGATCGAGAAGCCGACATAGCCGAGATAGAGGAACGGCGGGTGGATGGCGAGGCCGAGATCCTGCAGGATCGGGTTGAGATCGCGGCCTTCGATCGGCGCCGGGTTGAGCCGGATGAACGGATTGGACGTCGCCAGGATGACCAGGAAGAAGGCGGCGCCGATG
>NZ_RZRW01000103.1:6269-13177 GCF_003998745.1 Mesorhizobium sp. M7A.F.Ca.US.014.04.1.1
CGCAAGCACATTGGCGCGCAGCGTAGCCGTCAGGTTGGAGCCGAAAGCGGCGACGAGTGCGCCGAAGAAGGTCAGGATCAACACCCAAAGCAGCATCGAGCCTTCATGATTGCCCCAGGTTCCGGTGATCTTGTAGATCAACGGCTGCAAGGAATGCGAGTTTTCCCACACGCTTGCCACCGAGAAATCGGAGCTCGCATAGGCACTCGCCAGCGCTGCGAAAGACAGCGCCGTCAAGGCGAAGCCGGTCACCGCGACCGGACCCCCGACGGCCATCAGGCGCTGGTTGTTCAGGCGTGCGCCAAACAGCGGCACGAGCGTCTGCACCAGCGAAAGCGCAAACGCCAGGACGAGGGCGAAATGTCCGGTTTCAACCATGCCCGTGATCCACTGTCGCTCTCCTGCCGGAGCTATTCACTCTTGCTCTCCTGCCACACGCCCTTGGCCTTGAGGCCGTCCGCAACCTCCTTGGGCATATAGCGCTCATCATGCTTGGCCAGCACGCTATCGGCAACAAAAACCCCGTCCGGGCCGAAACTACCCTCGGTGATGACGCCCTGCTCTTCGCGGAAAAGGTCGGGCAGGATGCCGGTATAGGTGACCTTGACCGATTTGTGCGTGTCGGTGACCGAAAAGCCGACCGTGGCCCCCTGCCCGCGCTGGATCGTGCCTTTTTCGACCAATCCACCCAACCGGATGCGCTGGCCAGGCTGGACGCTTGCCGTGGTGAGATCGGCCGGCATGTAGAAATAGGAGGCCTTCTGGCCAAGCGCGTAGAAAGTCAGCCCGGTCGCGGCACCCAGGAAGACCAGGCCGCCCGCGATCACCGACAATCGTTTCTGCTTGCGCGTCATGTCTTGTTCTACTCCGTCGCCGCAAGCCCAAGCGAAGCGGCAAAGGCGGTGAACTTCTTCGCCTGGTCACTGTCGGCCCCAAAGACGGCAATGGCGCGACCGAGCGCCTCACGCGCCTGATCGGCCTTGCCAAGCACGACATAGGAACGAACGAGCCGCATCCATCCTTCCGGGTCGTGCGGATTTTGCCGCAGTTTGTCGTCAAGGCCGGCAACCATGGTGTTGATCATGGCTTCCCGATCCTGCGGCGACATCGAGGATGCGGCGTCGATATCGCCGGCATCGGGGCCGTTGGCGGCGTCGCCAGAAGCCACTTCGGGGTTGCCGGACTTGGCCAGCGCCTGCTCGACGGCACCGCGCCATGGCGAGTCCGGCGGCAATCTGCCCAGCATCGCCTGCCATGCCGTGGTCGCTTCCTTGGCGCGACCCTCCTGCGCCAACGCCATGGCCAGGTAGAAACTGGCCTTCGCATTGGCCGGATCGAGCTTCAGGGCTGCCTCGAAAGCATCCTGGGCATCGGCCGAGACAATGCCGCCTGCCGCGCCGGCGATCGCCTCTCCGAGACCGGCCTGGCGAACGGCGCTGTCGCCATCAAGCCGAATGGCGTTGCGATAGGCATCCGCCGCGTCGGAAAAGCGCTGCATGCGCAGATAGACCGGGGCAAGCACGTCCCAGCCCCTGCCATCGGTGGGATTGGCGGCCAGATGGGCTTCGGCCCGCGCCACCAGTTCGTCGACCGAACTGTCGGCGGGATTCTTGGCCAACCGCTCGCTGAGCGGTTGTGACGGCAGGTCGGGAGAGCCAAGCTTGACATAGAGCCCCCAACTGACCAGCGGCACCGCCAGCACGGCTACGGTTGCCACCAGCCTTGCGGTGGCCGGCGCTCGGCCCGCGTTTGCGCCACCGGCGGTACCCGCATTGTCAAGGCGAAGGATGCGGCGAGCGATCTCGGCGCGGGCTTCGGCCGCTTCGGCCGGCTGGATCAAGCCACGCGCGGCGTCGCGGTCAAGCTCGGACAGTTGGTCGCGATAGACTTCGAGATCATGTTCGCCGCTCGACGACGCGCCCTTCGCGCTGGCGGCCAGCGGCAACAGCACCGCCAGGCTTGCACCCAGCGTGAGAATGGCGGCTATGACCCAGAACAGCATGGTTCTTCCAATAACGGCAGAGCTCTGCCGTGCCAACAGATGCATGCTGCGACGCTTTGACGACGCCAGCCGCCAATCATCGGCAGACGGTCGTCAGGTCAGCGGCGTCCAGCTGCCATCGGCGTTGCGGCAAGCGGTTCCGCGCGCCGTGACTCCGGCGCCGCCGGAAAACACCGTCTGCGTGTACTGGCGGCAGTCCTGCGAACCGACGCGGTAGGGCTGGGCCGGAACCACCTCGCCGTAGCGCGAAGCCTGGGCGCCTTTCCACGTCACCTTCTGGCCGCTGGTCGTGTATTCCAGCGCTTTGTACTCAGCCTCGAGCGCGCTGCGCTTCTCGGTCTCGCTGAGGCCGTTGCCGATCGCCCCGCTGATGAGGCCGCCGCCCATCGCCGAAATGATCGTCGTGGTCACCTTGCCGCTGGAAGGAGGTGTCGAGGCCGGTGTCGCTGCCACGGTTGGACCCTTGCCGCTCAAGGTGGTGCAGCCGGAAACAGCCAGCAATGCGGAAACAAGCGCGACGCGAATCTTCATGCCAACAACCGGTTTTCTTGAGTTGGAGCCTGCCATGGATGCGCCGGGGGCCGCGTCATCGAGAAGTCGGCGTGGCCATAATATTGATATTTGTCGGAAATTTGGCCGCTGGCCGCTGCGGGACCAATGGACATGCCGCCAACAACATCTCCCGCCCCTCTATGTCGATCGGCTCTGGTGAACATCACTGAAGGCTCCGCAATCGCACCACCGCCTTCAATCCGCCCATACCGGACCGTTCGAGCGCCAGAACGCCTCCATACTCGTTGACGAGGTCTGCGACAATGGCCAGGCCCAGACCTGTTCCGGGCTTTGTCTCGTCCAGACGCCGTCCGCGCTTCAGCGCCTCGCGAGCCTTGTCCTCGGGAATGCCCGGACCGTCATCCTCTATGCCGATCTCGAACAGGCCGGCCGGGTCGTCCTTGCCGGTCAAGGGCACGATCGAGACCTGCACCGCGCTCTTTGCCCATTTCATCGCGTTTTCAAGGAGATTGCCCAGCAGTTCCTCAAGGTCCTCGCGCTCGCCGGCGAAGACGATCTCGCCCGCCGGCAGCGACAGCGACAGATTTGTCTGCGGATTGAGCTTCCGCAGAACCCGCACCATGCGCTGCACCAGCGGCGTCACCGGCGTGCGGTAGACGACGCTGTCGCGTTGTGCCGCGACGCGGGCGCGCTGGAGATAGTGTTCGACCTGCTTCTGCATGGAAGCCGCCTGTTCGGCGATCAACTGCCCCTTGGCGCCGCCGAGCGCGCGGCCCTCGTTGAGCAGTACCGCCAGCGGCGTCTTCAGCGAATGGGCGAGATTGCCGACCTGTGTTCGCGACCGCTCGACGATGCGCCTGTTGTTTTCGATCAGCGCATTGGTTTCGTTGGCAAGCGGTTCGATCTCGGCCGGGAAGCGGCCGTCGAGCCTCTGGGCGGTGCCTTCGCGCACCATGGCGAGCGCGTTCCTGACCCGGCGCAGCGGCTGCAGGCCGAGCAGGATTGCGATCGCGTTGATGGCGATCATGCCGACGCCGAACAGGCTGAGATAGGTCAGCAGGCGGCGCTGAAAGGTGGCGATTTCCTGTTCGAGTTCGCTCTGGTTGCCCATGACGCGGAAACGCGCGGCGCGGTTCTTGGCGTCGAGGACGAATTCGCTCTCGAACACTTCGAGTTGCTCGCCGTCGATGCCTTCGGCTGCGTAGCTGCGCTGGAAGCTCGCGTTGAACGGCACCTCGGCAACGCTCGGTGACGGGATCGTCGTGGTCATCGACGACGAATGGAGATCGCCATGCACGCCTTCCGAAGCGGGCTCAACCGACCAGTACCAGCCCGAATTCGGCTCCGAGAACCGGAGGTCGCCGAGATCTGGCGCGCCGGTCAGCGCACCGCTGTCGGAGATGCCGATCGAACCGATCAGGTTGAACAGATGCGCCGAAAGCAGGCTGTCGAAGCCGCGCTCGCTGGCTTGGCGGTATAGGGTGGTGATCAAGGTGAAGATGACAACGAGCGTCACGATCGCCCAGACCGTGGAAAAGGCGATGACGCGGAACGTCAGCGAACGCGGCCACAAACGCAGCGAAAGCGGCGTCCTTGCGGTTGGTTTGAGCGGTTCCGAGTTACGCCTCCGGCTCACGCATGCGGTAGCCCATGCCGCGCACGGTTTCGATCATGTCGATGCCCATCTTCTTGCGCAGCCGCCCGACAAACACCTCGATGGTGTTGGAATCGCGGTCGAAATCCTGATCGTAGAGATGCTCGACCAGTTCGGTCCGCGAGACGACCTCGCCCATATGGTGCATCAGATAGGCAAGCAGGCGGAATTCGTGCGACGTCAGCTTCAGCGGCACGCCGCCGACATCGGCCTTGGAGGCCTTGGTGTCGAGGCGCAGCGGTCCGCAGGTCAGCTCGGACGAGGCATGGCCGGCAGCGCGCCGGATCAGAGCCCGTAGCCTCGCCAGCACCTCCTCGATGTGGAACGGCTTGGTGACGTAGTCGTCGGCGCCGGCATCGATGCCGGAAACCTTGTCGCTCCAGCGGTCGCGCGCCGTCAGGATCAGCACCGGCATCTTGCGGCCGCCGCGTCGCCAGCGCTCGACCACGCTGATGCCGTCCATCTGCGGCAGGCCGATATCGAGCACGACCGCGTCATAGGGCTCGGTGTCGCCGAGGAAATGGCCTTCCTCGCCGTCGAAGGCGCGGTCGACGACATAGCCGGCATCGACCAGCGCATCCGATATCTGCCGATTGAGATCCTTGTCATCTTCGACGACCAGTACACGCATGCGGAGTTCGATACCTGTTGAAGAGCTTTGTCGGATGGAAGAGCTTTGTAGGATTGAAAACTGGGGCAGATATAGGCCGATTCCGGCGGCCTGGGAAACGTAGCCTAAGATTGATTGGATCAGTTCAGCGGAACGACGATCTCGGAACGGCGCGGACGTTGTCCGTCCTTGCCCGGAACGAGCACGACGATGACACAGACAGGCTGACCGCCGCGCGTCGATTGCGAGGCCTTGGCCAGCGTTCCGCCATTCTGCTCAGCCACCTGTTGGCCGATGGCGTAGCAATCGGAGGCCGCCAGTACGATCGGACTGGCAAGGTCGGGCGGCGCGATGACCGGCATCGCCATCGCCTGCGACGCAAACAGCCCGGCAGCACAAAGCGCCAGTGTCGCGGTTCGGAAGTGGGAGCGAAGCGTTTTCATGACCGGCGTTGTAACGCATCGGTGCTGAACGTGAAATGAACGGTGAACGCCGCTGAAAACATCCTCGCCACACCCCTGCAACGCGAGACAGTCAACCTGGGATTTCACCGCCTCGAACAGGCGAAATCCCGCGAAAGTCCAGTCTAGACTCCGTTTTGACCATATTGAAAGCGCATCAGGCATTTTCCTGCGTCATCGCGCGAAAACGCAGCAGCCCGTGATGCACGAGCAGATCCTCGTCATGGCGGGCTTCGGCAAATTCCAGCGACAGTCGTGTCTGGCCGCGAGGGCCGATCACCAATGCTGCGTCGGCAAGGCGCACCTGGATGGCGGCCATGATGGCTAGCGTTTCGGCATCACCATGGGCTTTCGACCAGACATGCAGCGTAATCAACTGATCGTCAGTGTTCTCGATGCCCGTATCCCAGTCGAAAGCGGAGGTATGGCCGCAGGTCACGTACGGAAAAGCGGCGTTGTCGGTTGGCCGTTCGAGCAGTCCGGCGCCGCCCAACAAGGCCGACAGCGATGCGTCGCTTCTCAGCCTGAGAAACACTGCCTGCTGCAAATCGCCTGGCGCGGTCATCGTCTTTTCCTCCGGTTCCTGCGCTGCCGACTGTTGCTTTTCGGAAGCTGTCCGCGTTCTGCGTGTTCTGACAGATATAGCCATTCGACGCGCAGAGGCGATGGCGATTCGTCATCGGAATGATGGATGCCGATGATCTCGAAAGGGCGGCTTTGCCAAGACCACCGTCGCGGGCACCACGCCGTGAACATGGACTCTCGATTCCTGGTCACATATTCTCGCTCCATACAGCGTCGCATGACGCAATGTTTCCTTGCCGTTTTTGATCCAGGAAGCAATTTCGGAAGCTGATGATGCTCGATGCAGAAAAGACCAGGGCTGCGTCGCGGTTGTTGGTAGGCCACTGGGACAAGGGCACCCGTCTCGACGCCATACCCGAGGCGTTGCGCCCACAAACACGGCTCGAAGGTTACGCTGTCCAGTCGCATGTCATGGATCGCTCGGCGGCTCCGCTTTTCGGCTGGAAGATTGCCGCGACCAGTCTGGCGGGACAAAGGCACATCAACGTCGACGGCCCCATGGCCGGACGTCTCCTGGCCGAGAAAGCGGTGGAGATCGGCGGGACCGTTTCCCTGGCGACGAGCAAGATGCGCGTGGCCGAGATCGAGTTCGCTTTCCGTTTCGGCCGCGAGCTGCCGCCTCGTGCGGCACCCTATGAAATCGCCGAGGCGATGGAAGCCGTGGCGAGCTTGCACCCGGCGATCGAAATCCCGGACTCACGGTATGACGATTTCTGCGCCGTCGGGGCGCCGCAGCTCATTGCGGACAATGCCTGCGCCAATCTGTTTGTCATCGGCGAGGCGGCGGAAGACGACTGGCACGACGTGGATCTTGCAAAGCACCCCGTGATCGCGTCCGTTTCCGGAAGGTCGCAACATAGCGGATCGGGAGCAGCCGTATTGGGCGATCCTCGCATCGCGCTTACCTGGATCGTCAATGAACTGTCGGGCCTGGGCATAGCGCTTCAGCCGGGACAGGTGGTGATTACCGGCACCTGCGTGACACCGATAAGCGTCGAGGCAGGCGACGAAGTCATCGGCGATCTAGGCAGGTTTGGCCGCGTCTCGGTGCGGTTTGTCTAGGCTCCGCGCTGTCTGGCCACG
>NZ_RZRW01001030.1:0-1231 GCF_003998745.1 Mesorhizobium sp. M7A.F.Ca.US.014.04.1.1
TGACTGGAGGTCAGAAAATGAACATTAAGAGCCTTCTCCTCGGCTCCGCTGCGGCCCTGATCGCAGTTTCCGGTGCGCGCGCCGCCGACGCCGTCGTCGTCGCCGAGCCGGAACCCGCTGAATACGTCAAGATTTGCGACGTCTACGGCGCTGGCTACTTCTACATCCCCGGCACCGAGACCTGCCTGCGCATCGGCGGCTATATCCGTTATGACATCGGTGGCGGCGACGTCGGCTCGTTCGATGGTGCAAAAGCCGCGGATCACCAGGATGGTGATGACCACAATACCTGGCTGAAGAATACCCGCTTCACGCTGAAGACCTGGACAGGCCAGGAAACCGAACTCGGCACCTTGAAGACCTACACCGAGACCCGCTTCAACTTCGGCGACGACAACGCCTTCGAGGACGTCAACGCCGCCCACAACCGGGACGTCTCGCTGAACTTCGCCTGGATCCAGCTCGGCGGCCTGCGCGTCGGTAAGGACGAATCGGCCTTCGATACGTTCGTCGGCTACGCCGGCAACGTCATCAACGACACGCTCGTTCCCTACGGCGATTTCGACACCAACGTCGTCCAGTACTACTTCGACGCCGGCAACGGCTTCTCGGCAGTGGTCTCGCTGGAAGAAGGTAACGCCAATGACACGATCGACAGCTATGTTCCGCATGTCGTCGGCGGCGTGAAGTACACGCAGGGCTGGGGCGCCATCACCGGTGTCGTCGCCTATGACAGCAATTACGAAGAAGTGGCCGGCAAGGTTCGCCTGGATGTGAACGTCTCCAACGAACTCTCGCTGTTCATCATGGGCGGCTACGGTTCGGACGACAATCTCAACGATAACCTCAGCAATCATGTCGACGCCAACGGTCGCGGCTTCTACAAGATGTGGGGTGGCAATTGGGCAGTGTGGGGCGGTGGCACCTACAAGTTCAACGAAAAAACCTCGTTCAACGCTCAGGTGTCTGCTGACGATTGGAAGAACGTCGGCGTTGCCGCGAACATCGCTTACGACGTTGTGCCGGGCTTCACGGTCACGGCCGAAGTCGACTACCTCCATGCAGGCCGATTTGGCGATGTCAACTATGTTAACCCATCGTTCACACCGGCCGACAAGAAGAACAGCATCGGCGGCCTCCTCCGCTTCCAGCGCTCGTTCTAATATATTTCGACTTGTCGAAATCGAAAACCCGGCGGGCAACCGCCGGGTTTTTTACGCCGGGTTCCGAG
>NZ_RZRW01001031.1:0-1232 GCF_003998745.1 Mesorhizobium sp. M7A.F.Ca.US.014.04.1.1
CGTTCACACTCTGACCAGCCGTAACCGGCTACTTCGCTGATCCTGCGGCGATGTTGCCGGCGGCAATTTCCATCCATGTCCAGAGATAGGCGGCAAGACCGCGATCGACATGGATGCGCAGCTTGGCGTCATGGCGATAGACGACGGCGCTGATGTCGGCGAAGGACAGCGCTGCACTGGCGCTCGCTTGGCTGGGATCGAGCGTCGTTCCACGCGCGATGAAAGCGTCGAGCGCCGTGCCCTCGGCCTCGAACATTTGCAACCCGGCGCTGATCGCCGTCACCGCGAACCCGTCTGTGTGCCAGCCCGAGGCGATGGCAAGCGGGCTGTTCGAGACGATCAGCAGCCGGTCGCGCGCCAGTCGCGCCGCATAGCGGTCACCTTGTGCGGTGCCAAAGGCTCCGACTCCGTTCCCGTCGGCGCTCGAAGCCCGCGCCCACGCGTCGAGGTCGCCGCTGACCAGCAACTGGTTGAGGCCGCAGACCGCGCGCACCACAAGGCCGGGCACCTTGATCACCGCCGATTGCCAGTCCGGTGCAACGGACCATTTTTCCGCGAGATCACGCATGCAGCCGGTCTCCTGCCGGGTCGAAGGCGCAAGGGGCGGTAATTGTCGCCTTGCTGATCTTGCCGAGATACTGGATGTCAATCGTCTCGCCGTGCCGCGTCGCGCCGCGCTCTATCAGCCCAAGCGCAACCGGGCGGCCAAGCGTCGGGCTCTGGTAGCTCGAGGTGACAAAGCCCTGGCTGCGCAATCTGCCGTCGATCCGTTTGATGCCATGCGCGCCGGTCGGCAGCGGTGCTTCGCCTTGCGGCACTGCCAGCCCGACAAGCTGCATGCGATTGTCACGCGACGCCTCCTCGGTGAACAATGAGCGGCGGCCGACGAACTCGGTCTTGCGTTTGGCCCGCGGACCGTGGACGCCGAGATCATGCGGCAATGTGGTGCCGTCGGTGTCCTTGCCGATGACGATAAAACCCTTTTCGGCACGCAGGATCATCAGCGCCTCCAGGCCGATGACGATGGCGTCGAGCGCCTGGCCGGCCTCGCGCAGATGCGCCCATAGCGGCTCGGCGTGGTCGGCCCGGATCGAAATCTCGTAGCTCCTGTCGCCGGTGAAACTGACGCGGGCGATGCGGACTTCGTCGCCGGCATAAGTGCCATGACCGATCGCCATATGCGGCAGGTCGGCATCGTCGAGCGAGAGGCCAAGATGCAGCTTTTCCAGCAG
>NZ_RZRW01001032.1:0-1231 GCF_003998745.1 Mesorhizobium sp. M7A.F.Ca.US.014.04.1.1
ATGTACGCGAGCCAGCAGTTCATCGTCGATGCGGGCTGGGTGTGATCCGTACGGTTTCAAAGGAAGAAGGTTAGTTCATGCGTCTTGTTCAGTTCAGAATGGCCGACGGCAGCAGACGGGTGGGCCGCGTCTGCGATGACGGCAATCATCTGCACCCGCTCGAAAAGACCAGCAGCGTGCTGGAACTGGCCGAAGCGGCAATTGCCCAGGGCACGTCGATCGCAGCGCTGGTCGAGAAGCGGACCGGCACGGCGAAAATCGACTACGACCAACTGTTGCGCGATGGGCAGGTGCTCGCTCCGGTCGACCATCCCGAACCGGCGCGCTTCCTGGTCACCGGCACCGGCCTCACCCACACCGGAAGTGCCGCCGCGCGCAACCAGATGCATGTTCTGACCCATGGCGAAGGTGCCGACGAATCCGATTCCTTGAAAATCTTCCGCATGGGGCTGGAGGGCGGCAAGCCTGGCTCCGGCAAGATCGGGATTCAGCCAGAGTGGTTCTTCAAGGGCGTCGGCACCTGCGTTGTCCCGCCCGGCGCACCGCTGCCGATGCCGGCATTCGCGAAAGCCGGTGCAGAGGAAGCCGAGATCGTCGGGCTTTATGTCAATGGACCCGATGGCCATCCCTATCGCATCGGCTATGCGCTCGGAAACGAATATTCCGACCACGTGACGGAGGGCGAGAACTACCTTTATCTCGCCCATTCCAAGCTGCGCTCCTGCTCGATTGGTCCGGAACTGCTGATCGGTGACCTGCCCGAAGAAGTGCGCGGCCATTCGCGCATCCTACGCAACGGCACTGTTATCTGGGAGCAGGAGTTCCTGTCGGGTGAAGCGCACATGTCGCACTCGATCGCCAATCTCGAACACTTCCATTTCCGCTACCCGATGCACCGCAGGGCGGGCGACCTGCACGCCTATTTCTTCGGCGCGGCGGTGATGAGCTACGCCTCCGGCGTCAAGACGGCTTCCGGCGACGAGTATGAAATCCAGGCACAGACGTTCGGCAAGCCACTGCGCAACCGGATGGTGTCGGTGCCGGACGAGGGACTGGTCGCTGTTACCCAGCTGTGACGGCGCAGGCCCGAAAATTACGGTCCACCAGAACGATAATGGGAGATTAAAAATGGGACTGAGGAAAGCGTTTTTAAGACTAGCGACAATCGGGCTCAGCATCGGCCTGATGACATCGGCGGCGCTCGCCGCGAACCTTCGGGTACTGGCCTGGG
>NZ_RZRW01001033.1:0-1231 GCF_003998745.1 Mesorhizobium sp. M7A.F.Ca.US.014.04.1.1
GCGGCTCCCTCAAGCATGTGGCCCCAGTCGCCGGCAAGCTCGATGGGGGCGGTGAGGAGGTTTGGTTGCGAGCTAGCTGAGGAAGGTGGGGAAGACATGACCCCGTAGCCTGTGCTCCAACCGCCCGAGGGTGTCAACGCCACTGGTGTGAGGCTGCCGGCCACTGAACCTGCTAGCAAATTTAGGAGATCTCGTCGCAGCAACTTCGAAACTCGACCATGTTGCCCTGCAAAGAGAAAAATAGGAAGTCCAGCTTGTTCTGTCATCGGCCGAGGTCTAAGCGTAGACCCCTTGAGAGTTGAACTACTCGGAAGCGGCTAGGGGACTCGAGGGTGGGCGAGGTGATCTTTTCCAAAACGTATGTTGGCGATGCTTTATCAAGCTGGCAGGTCGTCCACGAAATGTCGACTCATATCGTTGGCGGAGCTTTGGTCGTTCGCGACAGTGACCGCCGTGACTGGCATCTTCTACGACTTCACGATTCAGCTTTTCTGTTTCGAATGGTTCGGATGAGGTGCGTCCTCAGATTCTTGCCCACGACCACCACAAACTTCTATATCCATCACTATGGTTCTTTGGATGTTGCCGAAATTGCACTCGACGGCACCATAATAAACAGGGGTATCAGTCACACCATTTCGATCAACGCTCATCCAGATGACACGATCGAGATCGATGTGAGCTTTTTGAGTTGCCACGGGTCTCTCTCAATAGGCTGCTCCGACAATGGTCGTCCCGTCTACGCCGGCACTGGACTCGAACAGTTTGCACTCTTGAGCGTTCTGGTTGAAACGTTTGATGCATACCCCGAGTTGTCTCGCACGCCGGCAGAGGAGCGGATCACCCTCGTCGATGTTGGCGGCCAAGGAGGGCTACAGCTCAAGTGGATGCTGCGAGCCGATCATATTACGCCCGTCGTGTTCGAACCCTTGTCGTCGGAAGCGACGGTGATACGACAAACCCTCGATCGAATTCCGGGCGCGCAAGTGGTGGAAAAGGCGCTGGCAAACACTTCTGGCCCCCAAAAGCTGTATATTACTGCCGGATCATACTGCTCGTCTTTGCGAGAGCCAAATTTTGAGATCCTGCAGAACTACTCAGTAGCCCGTGTCTTCAACGTTGTCAGCATGCAAGAGGTCGAATGTGTTCGATATGACGAATTGTTCCGCGCAAGCGCGGTTCCGTCACCGGATGTTATAAAAATAGACGTCCAAGGTCTTGAATACGAAGT
>NZ_RZRW01001034.1:0-1230 GCF_003998745.1 Mesorhizobium sp. M7A.F.Ca.US.014.04.1.1
GATAGAAACTCGCAATGCCCAGGGTCTTCGAACCGACTTCCGAATTCCAGCAATAGAACCCTCGGAAATACAAATCAGGCTCGCCATTCGGAAGCCGTCCGGCTTCGATCGGGTGTGTGTCGTCCACCAGAAACAGGAACACGTCGCGGTCGCTGGCGTAAAGCGTCGTGGTGTCCTTGGTCACGTCCACGAATGGATTGTGCGTCATCGTCGCCCAGTCCAGAACGCCCGGCACCTTCCAGATAGTGTCGCCAGTTCCGTTGCCCGCTATCTTCATGACGGCGGCGACAAGCTCGTGATCCCAGATGCGGCCATAGTCCGGACCCGTGACGGCGCGAAGCTCAATGCGTCCGTCTTCCGTCTCGAGCGTCTTCATCAACTCCGCCCGATGGCTCAAAAGGCCATGCTGCAAATTGATGCCAGCAAGCGGCGCGGGCAGCTGGCGCATATAGGTGGCCGGCGCGCTGACAAGGCTGCAAAGCTGGCCGAAGCTCCAATGCGTCGGCGCGATTGGCTGCTCCTGTCCGGGAACGATAAGCGAAAGCCGCTCTGCATTGTCGCGGGTAGCTTCCACGCGCACGGCGCGGCTCTCAACGGTGCGGGCGGTCGCTCGGTCCGCGCGCTGCTTCACGGCATCATAGAGCTCGGTAAGGCTCAGATAGCGCTCGTCATCGGGACGCGAAAACCATTCGGAGGAAACTCGTCCGATCCTCTCGCCGCGCGAGATATCCACGCGAAAGCCGCTGGAAGCCACCTGTTCCTGCCTGTTGCTCTCGCTGTTGATAATGGTGGTCATGTTCATTGTGCTCACTCCTTTTTCCGTCAATGCCGAAGGCATGTCCCCCGGCATGCCTTCCGGGGGCGCGTGAGCGCGCGGGAGTGATGGGGGCCAATGCCGGCGAGCGAAGCCGGGTTGCACGGTCGAGCGGAGCGGATGGAAATTGATGGCCACTGTTGCTGCTGTCGGGCCGCTTTGCGAGCCTGCGGCCCTGCTCTGCACAGGCGGCATTGGCGGGGAAGCGAGGGGAAGTTCCTCGCTTCACATCGAGTCTACAAGGGTATCCGCAGTCGATCAGAACGATGAATGCGAAGCTTACTCTTATAATGTTGTGCAAGAGATTTGGATTTTACAGAGAAACGTACTATTTGCCTCATTGGCGGGACGGGGAAATCAAACGGCGCTTAATTCGTCCGATACAATAAGAGGAAATTAGATGACCACTGCTCTCG
>NZ_RZRW01001035.1:0-1192 GCF_003998745.1 Mesorhizobium sp. M7A.F.Ca.US.014.04.1.1
TATCCCTGCCGGCGAGCCGGTGCGGCTGCTTTTGACCTCGACCGATGTGATCCATTCCTTCTGGATCCCAAGCTTGGCCGGCAAGCTCGACCTTATCCCGGGCCACATGAACGTCCTGGATATCAAGGCGGACAAGCCAGGCGTCTACCGTGGTCAATGCGCTGAATTCTGCGGTGCGCAGCACGCCAACATGGGCACCTTGATCATCGCCGAGCCGCGCCCGAAATTCGATGCCTGGCTGAACGACCAGTTGCAGCCGGCCGGCGCGCCGGCGAGCGGCGAAGCCAAGGTCGGTGCGGACCTGTTCCTCAAACGCCCCTGCGTGATGTGTCACAGGATCGGGGGGACGCCGGCCGGCGGAACGGTGGCTCCCGATCTCACCCACATAGCCAGCCGGCAGACGCTCGCTGCCGGGACCTTGACGATGAGCCGCGGCAATCTCGCCGCCTGGATAGCCGACCCGCAAGGCATCAAGCCCGGCTCCCACATGCCGGTGGTGGAGCTCAGCGGCGATGAGCTCAATGCCGTGGTCGCCTATCTCGAGGGTCTGAAATGAGCAGCGCGGATCTCACAAGCCAACGCGACCTGCCGCCGGAGCGCAAGGTATCTGCAAAAGGCGACATCGCGCCCGAGCATGACGGACCGCGCGACACCGGCATGGATGATGCCGGCCTGCATCGCTGGCTCGAGCGCACCTGGCGGACGCCATCCGGCATCGTCGGAGCCTTGTCGAGCGTCGATCACAAGGTGATCGCACGACGCTATTTGATCACCGCTTTCGTGTTCCTTGGTCTTGGCGGCCTCAACGCTGTCGTCATGCGCATCCAGCTTTCTGGACCGCAACGCGGGCTGATCGGGCCCGACCTCTACAATCAGCTGTTCACCATGCATGGCGTTACGATGATGTTTCTGTTCGCCGTGCCCATCATGCAGGCGACCGGGATCTACCTGGTGCCGCTGATGGTCGGCACCCGCAACATCGCGTTTCCGCGCCTGAACGCGTTCAGCTACTGGGTCTACGTCTCGGGCGGCGCTTTCGCCTGGGTGTCCTTCGCCCTCAACATGGCCCCTGATGTGGGCTGGTTCGCCTACGTACCGCTGTCCGGCCCCGAATTCGCACCGGGCAAGCGGGCTGACGTCTGGGCGCAGATGATCACCTATACCGAAGTGTCGTCACTGGCCGTCGCGGTGG
>NZ_RZRW01001036.1:0-1226 GCF_003998745.1 Mesorhizobium sp. M7A.F.Ca.US.014.04.1.1
ATGGTGGCGCCGCCGGTGAAATTGGTCCAATCGCCGTCGCGCTTCAGGTCGACGCCGATGCCGCTGATTTCGGTGGTTCCGGAAGTGACGCTGTCAGCCTTTATCGAACCGGCGATCGCCGGCGCCTTGAGATAATTGGCGATCAGCGCATTGACGGTGATGGCCTTGGCCGTCACGTCGCCACGCGCGATCGAAGTGCTCTTCGCATCGATCGCGACGGAGGGCGCGTCGCCCTCCTTGGCAAAGCCGATGGTGCCGTCGATGTCGCCCGTCACCGCCTGGCCGGCGAGTGCGGCCAACTGGTCGATAGCGGGCGCGTCGAGCGTCAGCGTGCCGAGCGGCATGTACTTGTCGTCCAGCGCGAGATCGCCCGAGACCTTGTTGTCGCCCAGCGAGACCAGGAATCCGTTGATCGAACGCTTGCCCTCGCTTGTCACCAGTGCTGCCTTGATATCGAGCGGCTGGTCGTTGACGGAGCCGGTCAGCGATACGTTGGCGGCGGGACTGGTGATATCGGCCTTGCCGCTCGCCGTCAGCTTGATGCTCTTCACCGTGCGGCCCGATGCCGTCAGGCTGTCCCTATCGGCGGTAACGGTGAAATCCGGCGCCGTCATCGCGCCGCTTGCCGACAGCGCGAAATCGACGCCACCGGCAACCGGCACGCCGACTGTCGGCGACAGCACGGAAACGTCGCCCAATTTGCCCTTGATGTCGGCCCGGATGTCGGTGCCCTGCATGCTGGCCGTGCCGGCGGCGCTGAGCGTGCCGGACGTGAATTCGATCGAGTTGGCGGCGAAGGATCCCTGCGGATCGCGGGCCGCGGTGGCCGAGAATTTCACCCGAGCGCCAAGCACCGAGGCGATCTGCGGCGGAAAGGCCGTCGCCACGGCATCCGCGTTCATCTTCAGCTGCATCGACAGGTCGGCAAGCGCCACCGTCGCCGTCAGAGAGGCGTTGAGCGCGTCGGAGCGCAGCGTGCCCTGGTCGATGGCAATGGCATCCTTGCTGACCGACCCGGCCAGATCGACATCGATCTTGCCGGTGATCAGCGGCGCCAGCGTCGCCACGTCGGTGTTGAGGCCACCTGCCTGCAGCTTGACGGTGACCGGCCCGGCGCGGTTCTGGATGTCAAAGCCGTCGGAATGGATCTGCGCCGCCAGATCATCCAGCCGCGTGCCGCCGGCGACGATGGAGACGAAGGAGGCGCCGATGTCGATGATCGGTGC
>NZ_RZRW01001037.1:0-1222 GCF_003998745.1 Mesorhizobium sp. M7A.F.Ca.US.014.04.1.1
ACCCCCGCTGAGCCGGCGGACCCCTGAAGGCCGGCCACGACGGCCGCCGCCACCGCGCCGGAAGCCCAGGGCACCGTGGACATGACGGAACTGATGAAGCCGGGCGCGCTGCCCGACAAGCAGCTTGGCAAGGACGACGCCAAGGTCACCATCGTCGAATACGCCTCGATGACCTGCCCGCATTGCGCGCATTTCGCCGAGACCACCTTTCCGGACCTGAAGACCAAGTACATCGACACCGGCAAGGTTCGCTACATCCTGCGCGAATTCCCGTTCGACCCGAGCGCCGAAGCCGGTTTTATGCTGGCGCGCTGCGCCAAGGATAACTATTACCCCATGGTCGACGTCCTGTTCCGGCAGCAGGCGAACTGGGTTGGCGTCCAGAATACCAAGGATGCGCTGCTGCAAATCTCGAAGCTCGCCGGTTTTACACAGGAGTCCTTCGAGGCCTGCTTGACGGACCAGAAACTTCTGGACGATGTGAGATCGGTCCAGAAGCGCGGCGCCAATGAATTCAAGGTCGACTCGACACCGACCTTCTTCATCAACGGTAAGACCTACAAGGGGGCGATGTCGATTGAGGAAATGTCGGCCATCATCGACCCTCTGCTCTGACGTCCAGTCAGCCCTGAGGCGGCGGCGCTTCGGCGTGCGCGGCTTCTCGTTGTGCTGCGAATTCCTTTCGCAAAACCACGGAAATCCGCTTAGCGGGCGGCGCGAATGAAGTTTTCGCGCCTTCGCCTCCTTGGTTTCAAATCTTTCGTCGAGCCTGGCGAGTTCGTCATCGAACGCGGCCTGACCGGCATTGTCGGGCCCAATGGCTGCGGCAAGTCGAACCTTGTCGAGGCGTTGCGCTGGGTGATGGGCGAAAGCTCCTACAAGAATATGCGCGCGTCCGGCATGGACGACGTCATCTTCTCCGGCTCGGGCACGCGTCCGGCGCGCAACACCGCCGAAGTGACGCTCTTCCTCGACAACAGCGACCGCTCGGCGCCCGCTGCCTTCAACGATGCCGACGAACTGCAGGTGTCGCGCCGCATCGAGCGCGAGGCCGGTTCGCTTTACCGTATCAACGGCAAGGAGGCCCGCGCCAAGGACGTGCAGCTTCTGTTCGCCGACCAGTCGACCGGTGCGCGTTCGCCGTCGATGGTCGGCCAGGGCCGCATCGGCGAACTGATCCAGGCCAAGCCCCAGGCACGCCGCGCCCTGCTCGAAGAGGCGG
>NZ_RZRW01001038.1:0-1219 GCF_003998745.1 Mesorhizobium sp. M7A.F.Ca.US.014.04.1.1
GTCGTAATCAGCTATTCGGACTACTAACGCCTTTCCCGTGTGCCGTCGCTGGGTTGGCTGCTCACAAACTCGCCCCTGGAGGAAGCTGACCTGCCAGCGCGAAGCCGAAAGCCCGCACGGGCTCTGCGCGATCCGGCGTTCTGACATTGTACCTTTTGGACACGAATGTCGTCAGTTTGCTTGCCCCTTCAAAACGCAGGACGCCCTCCGATGAGAAACTAGCGGCCTGGATAGTCGAGCGATCGTCCGACCTTTGGCTCTCCGTAATCACCTTGGCCGAGATCGAGGACGGCATCGCGAACGCCAAGCGAACCGGTGCCACCAAGAAGGCGGGCGCGCTCGCTGAATGGTGGGGAGAAATCCGTCACTACTACAGTAGCCGCATCCTCCCTCTTGACCTCGAAACGGCAACAATAACTGGGCAACTCATGACAGTCGCTCGGGCCGCTGGCATCTCACCAGGTTTCGAGGACATCGCTATTGCTGCAACAGGCATGCAACACGATCTGATCGTGCTCACGGACAACGAGAAGGATTTCAGGCCGCTCGGCATTCGGCATCAGAATCCGTTCATCGGGCTTCCAGAATAGGCGGACGGCGACCGATGGGCGCCTCCAGCATGACCATGCGATGACGTAGGCGGGGTTATGCGACGCTGGGCGAGTCTGATGGCGGTGCACCGGACTTCCTGGATCGACCAGCGGCCAGCGTATATTTGTGCCCCTTCAAGGTTCATAGGCCTTTGCCTATGGGCTGTCCAGGTTGTTTGCTTCAAAGGCCCAACGCTGACAGGGCCTTGGACGTGAGGTGAGAGCTTCATCGTCATTGAATACCTTTCTCATCGACGTCCAACGAGACGGTAACAATCAGTCATCCACCCACCTTGACGCGGGCGTGCCGCCCAGCGGATGTCGGGCTGATGTGCGCCGACGGAACACGTGTCCTCGACCGTCACTTCTGGCGAGCGGCATCGCCATCATTAGTGATGGAACGGAAAAGAAACCATTCAGCGTCAGACTACCGCTTTTCGACGCACCTTTTTCGAACACGTCGGAACGAGCGCTTGTCGCGCAGCCCACGATGCCCCCATTGGTGAATCGGATCCATGAAGAGTCTGACAATACGCCACCGCATCCTCGTCAGTTTCGCTGCCGTTCTGGTGGTCATGTCCGTGATCGCCGTCATCGCGTACGCCTGGTTTCTTCAGGCGGCGCAGGAG
>NZ_RZRW01001039.1:0-1214 GCF_003998745.1 Mesorhizobium sp. M7A.F.Ca.US.014.04.1.1
CAGGACGCCGACAAAGCCGAACGGATTGTTGTCGCGATTGCCACTGAAAAAGAAGGCGAAATTGCCGAGCATCGAAATGGCACCGGCAAAGGTGGCGACGATCGTCATGGTCAGCGTGTCGCGGTGCTGCACATGGGCGAGTTCGTGCGCCATGACGGCTGCGACCTCTTCAGGCGTCAGCGCCTGCAACAGGCCGGTGGAGGCAGCGACCGCCGCGTTCTGCGGGTTGCGGCCGGTGGCAAAGGCGTTCGGCTGCGGATTGTCGATCAGGTAGGTCTTCGGCATGGGCAGGCCGGCCTGTTTGGCGAGCGACTGGACGATGGCGTAATATTCGGGCGCGTTCTTCTCGTCGACCTCGACGGCACGGTTCATCGACAGCACCATCTTGTCGGCATTCCAGTAGCTGAACAGATTGGTGCCGGCGGCGATCAGCAGCGCGATCATCATGCCGCCGGTTCCGCCGATCAAAAAGCCGACGCCCATGAACAGCGCGGTCATCGCGGCAAGAAGCATGGCGGTGCGAAGTGTGTTCATCGTCTGCTCCTGTCCAGGTGATAGCGAAAAGGGGTCGATCCGCTTCGTCTCATCGCTATATGATGGGAAACACCAGTTCCCGTTTCAATCCGCTGGAAATATCGCATGAACGACGAAGCCAGTAAAACCGATGCCGAGCTTGCCCATGATGTCGAGCCAAAGGCGCTGACGCCGGAAGCCAGACGTGCGCTCGCGGAAGCCGAAGCAAGGCGTGTAAAGTACCTGGAAAAGGAAGCCTCGGCGCCGAAGGAAATCGGCGGCCGCGGCGGCAAGGAGCCCGGCCGCTACGGCGACTGGGAGGTAAAGGGCCTGACCAGCGATTTCTAGACGCGGCCTAGGCGGCGTTGCGCTGCGGCTCGAGCGCGATCCAGCCACGCTCGTCGACGGTGATGCCCACCATGTCGTAGCCCGCGATCGCGGCGTGTTGCGTTGGCAAGGGGTGCTTGTGCGTGGCGCTGATGACCATGACCGCCGCGCCCGCCGCTTCGGCTGCCGCTATGCCGGCCGGGGCATCCTCGAACACGAGGCAGTCGCGCGCGTCGAAGCCGAGCCGTTCCGCGCCAAGCCGGAAGCAATCGGGCGCCGGCTTGCCGCGGGAGACATCTTCCGCCGCGACGATGATGGCCGGGACGGGGATGCCGGCGGCCTTCATGCGCAACAGCGCCAGCTAACGAGGGGCG
>NZ_RZRW01000104.1:0-13085 GCF_003998745.1 Mesorhizobium sp. M7A.F.Ca.US.014.04.1.1
CGCCAGGTGTGTCGGCGAGGAAGCGCTCTCCTCGCTCATCGATGAGCACCGCGCCTTCGCCACGCACGGCTTCGCTCACCAGCGGCATCGGCCGGCGCGGACCGTCGAGCGCAGTTGGATGGAACTGTATGAATTCCAAGTCGGCGAGTTCCGCCCCCGCCCATGCGGCGAGCGCCAGCCCGTGACCCCATGAGCCAGCGGGGTTTGTCGTGTCGCAAAACAGCCCGCCGACGCCGCCGGTCGCCAGCACCGCGCGACGCGTGGGCAGAGCGAGCGCGCCGGCTCGTCCTGCTGCGACCACGGCGATGACCGACCCGTCCTGCACGACCAGCCGGCGGACCTCCACATTTTCGATAATGGTGATCGAGGCTGTACGCCGAACCGCGGCGACGAGCGCGCGCACCAACTCGCGACCGGTGGCGTCGCCGGCTGCATGCACAATCCGCCGTCGCGAGTGTGCCGCCTCGAGCCCAAGTCGCAACGCGCGGTCAGGGTGCTGGTCGAAGTCGACGCCGAACCTTTGGATCGTCCTAATCGCTTCGGGTGCAGCTCGTACCACTCGCCGCACCGTGGCCTCATCGCAGAGTCCGTCGCCGGCAGCTATCGTGTCGCAAAGGTGAAAATCTGGGCCGTCGTCGCCCCCGAGACTTGCCGCAAGACCGCCCTGGGCAAGTTCACTGCAGGCTCCGGTTCCAAGCGGCGCGTTGGTCAAAAGCACGACCGGTTCCGGCGCCAGATGAAGCGCCGTCATCAGGCCGGCAATGCCGCCGCCGATGACGACCGGCGCCCCCGCGATTTCGCGAACCTCCAGACTCATAGGGAAAGCATGCGCTCGACCGCGCGGCGGGCGGGGCCGGCAATTTCGGGATCAATCCGGACCTCATGCCGGTTCTGCTCGAGTGCGGCGCGAATGTTGGCCAGGTTGATGCGCTTCATGTGCGGGCACAGATTGCATGGGCGAACGAACTCGACGTCGGGATGCGCGACCGCGACGTTGTCGCTCATCGAACATTCGGTCAGAAGGACGACACGCTTCGGTTTCTCACGCTCGACATAATCCGACATCGCCGCGGTCGAGCCGGAGAACTCCGCCTCCGCGACAACGTCTGGTGGGCATTCTGGATGGGCCAGCACGATGACGCCTGGATGGGCATCGCGCAGTTCCCGGATGTCTGCTGCGGTGAAGCGCTCATGCACCTCGCAATGGCCTTTCCAGGCGATGATCTCGACGTCTGTATCGGCTGCCACGTTCCTCGCCAGATATTCGTCCGGGAGCATCAGCACACGCGCCACGCCAAGCGATTCCACCACCGCCTTGGCGTTGCCGGACGTGCAGCAGATGTCGGACTCCGCTTTTACGGCGGCGGAAGTGTTGACGTAAGTAACAACGGGGACCCCCGGATACCGCAGCCGCATTAGCCGCACGTCGTTTGCCGTGATCGATTCGGCCAGCGAGCAGCCGGCGCGGAGATCCGGGATGAGCACGGTCTTGTTCGGATTGAGCAGTTTTGCCGTCTCGGCCATGAAATGAACGCCGGCAACCACGATGATGTCGGCGTCGACCGTCACCGCCTTGTGGGCCAACGCCAGGCTGTCGCCGACGATGTCTGCCACGCAATGAAAAATTTCGGGCGTCTGGTAATTGTGCGCCAGCACCACCGCATTGCGCTCACGCTTCAGCGCTAAGATGGCTTCAATATCGCCGGCGAACGCGGGCCATTCAACGGGTGGGATCACCCGCCGGACACGCTCATACAAGGACGCAGCCATAGGTAACGCCCCAGTCATTGGCGCCTCGATTATATTCGGTTTGACAATAAGGGAATATATCTACCTTGACTATAAGTATGTCAAGCCCGCGCCAGCGGTAATTTTGTCCCGGCGATAGCCCTGTCGTCGAGGACGGCATGCCGGAAGCGATAAAGCTTCGCCGGTCGGCCGCCCGTGTCGAGGGAGGTCTCCCCGGTCTCCTCAACAAGTTCCTGCTGCTCGACCAATCTCCGGAAGTTCGGCTTGTTGATCAGCCTGCCAGCCAAAGCTTCCACGGTTCGCTGCAGTTGCAGCAGCGTGAAGGAAGGCCGCATAAGCTCGAACACGACCGGCCGGTATTTGATCTTCGAACGCAGCCGCGCGATCCCGGTTGCCAGAATACGACGGTGGTCAGCGACCATTGGTTTGCCAGCCGCGGCCGCAATCGCGTCCCTGCCGCCACCGGCCTCCTCAATCAGAGCAGCTTCATAGAGCAACTCGTAGCGTTGGAGCGTGAGTTCCTCGTTCCAATGGCGGTCGTCGAAGCCGAAGGCTATCGCAGCGCGCTGCCGGCGCTCGCGTTGAGTGGTCGGCTCGCTGGCGCCGCCGGCCCACTCAATCAGGCGGGGCCGCAATCTATCGAGCAGCACAGGCGGCGTGCCGAAGCGGTGGTCCTCCCAGGGAAAATATTCGTACCAACTTTGCCAGCCGCACGCGGCCGAGTTCGTTGCCTGTTCCTTCCTGGTCAATGCGAGATAGCTGATTGAGATGACGCGCTGGTGGCGCTCAGTGCCGATGCGATCGCGATCGGCGAAGGTGTAGAGTTGCTCGATGTATCCAAGTGCATGGCCGGTCTGCTGCTCCACCCACCCCCTCAAACCCGACTGCAGTGATCGATGCTCAAGGGCAAAAGGTCCAGAAGGGAGGGTGTCCGCATGACCGACTGTGAGGACACAGGGCTCACTGTCGTTTACGGCGACCACGACGGCAGTCAGGTCCACTTTGGCTTCGTCAGCTTTGACGGCGGCTTTGCCTTTCTTGGTTCTTCTTGTCTGAGGATCCATGTTTGCGAAAGCGGGTTGGCCCAACGGAGCGCCTTAATCGATTGAATGTAACCTTGGAAGCCAGCACGTCAACACCGGAGTACTCAAGCGCTGTTTTTAGCTCTTCGCAGTCGCACAAAAATATGCCAAACGCGACACCCGCTGTTGGTAACGTAAGGGAAGGGGCCTCGGTTGAGCGCGGCTGGTGAGATAAAAGGGATGACTCCTCCAGATATTCGATCGCGAAAAGGCCAGACGCCACTTGTATGCTTGACGGCCTACACCACGCCGGTCGCGAGGCTGCTCGATCGCCACTGCGACATCGTTCTTGTCGGCGACAGCGTCGGCATGGTGCTGCACGGCCTGTCGTCGACGCTGGGGGTCACGCTCGACATGATGATCATGCACGGACAGGCCGTTCGCCGCGGCCTTGAACACGCGCTGATGGTCGTCGACCTGCCCTTCGGTTCCTACGAGGAAAGCCCAGAGCACGCTTTCGGCAACGCTGCGCGCGTGATGGGTGAGACCGGTTGTTCAGCGGTAAAGATCGAGGGCGGCGAGACCATCGCGGAAACCATCCGCTTCCTTACCGCGCGCGGCGTACCTGTCATGGCCCATGTGGGCCTGACGCCGCAGGCGGTAAACACGTTTGGAGGCTATCGTGTGCAGGGCCGGGGAGCCGATGCAGAGCGGATCAGGCGCGACGCCAGGGCGGTAACTGAAGCTGGCGCCTTCTCCTTGGTGCTGGAAAAGATACCGGAGCAGCTTGCACGGCAGATAACCGCCGATATCGACATACCCACCATCGGCATCGGTGCCTCGCCAGCTTGCGACGGCCAGATTCTGGTGAGCCACGATATGCTCGGGCTCTTCACCTCATTTCGGCCGAAGTTCGTCAAACGCTATGCCGAGCTCGGTGAGCAGGCTGAGGCGGCAATCGCCGCTTACGCCACCGATATGCGGAACCGGCACTTTCCGGCGGTCGAACATCTCTATGTCAACGCCTTGAAGGCCGGTGACTTCACATGAGCGTGCCGATCGCTCGAACCGTGAGCGAGCTGCGCGGCGTCGTTGCGCAATGGCGTCGCTCGGGTGCCACGATCGGTATTGTGCCGACCATGGGAGCCTTGCACGACGGGCATCTGAGCCTCGTGCGGAAGGCGCTCGAAAGGGCCGAGCGGGTGATCGTGACGCTGTTCGTAAACCCCAAGCAGTTCAACAGCCCCGCCGACCTGATTGCCTACCCTCGGACGGAAAGCGACGATGCTGCCAAGCTCGCTCTGCTGGGCACGCATCTGCTCTATGTGCCGGACACAGAGGAAATGTACCAGGTGGGCTTCGCCACGGCCGTTTCAGTGTCCGGCATCAGCGAATGCCTTTGCGGCGCATTCCGGCTCGGCCATTTCAATGGCGTGGCGACGGTCGTGGCCAAGCTCTTCCTGCAGGCCGGCGCTGACTTCGCCTTTTTTGGCGAAAAGGATTTTCAGCAACTTCAGCTTGTCAGGCGCTTGGTCCGGGATCTCGACATTCCGATCACTATTGTGCCCTGTCCGACAGTCCGCGAAGCCGATGGTCTTGCGCTATCGTCGCGTAACGTGCGGCTCTCCCCAGCCCAACGCGCCATTGCCCCAAAACTAGCATCGGTCCTGCTCGATACGGCCGAGCGGCTTGCACGCGGCTCCCCCATCCTGCCTACGCTTGATGAAGCGCGTGCAGCAATTCTGGCTGCCGGCTATCGCGAGCTCGAATACCTGGAGCTTCGCGGAGAAACAGACCTGCAATCGTTAGCAAGCCTTGACCGACCGGCACGCTTGCTTGCTGCGGCTTGGCTTGGCGACACGCGGCTCATCGATAACGTCGCAATATCACCCATCGGTAGTTGGTCAGGTGGGCGGAGCTCTCTCCAATCGGAAGCAGCACAGCAATTGCGGTGATGACGGCGGCGCGTCGTATGCCCTGCAGGGACAGGCCATCATTTAGAACCACGTCTCCGTCGGCTTCCAGCAACCTCCGCGAGGTACGCTAAGCGCAGATGCATCGCGTATTTGAAACCTTGGTCGAGCAACTCTCTGCAAGCGTCGATGCCGTCGATCTCCATGAGGCAATGGCGTCCGCCGCAGCCGGGTTCGACTTTCCGCTCTTCGCTTATTTCACCTACCCATCCGCTTCCGGCGACAGGCCGCGATTGATCTCGAATTATCCATCATCATGGACATCACATTACCTGCAACAGCGCTACCACAGCGTGGATCCCGTGATCCTGCGGGGACTGCGGGGCTGGGATACCTTCGACTGGGGTGTGGACCGCGATCACCGTTATTTGCCGACCTCTCAGCAGGAAGTCCTGGAAAAAGCAGCTGAGTTCGGCATTCGCGGCGGACTGACCATGTCGATGCATGATCATCGCGGCCGGTTCGCCGCACTGACCTTCGCCTCCAACGAGGCGCATCCGCCATTTCTGAGGTCGCTGACGCGCTACGAAAAAGCAATGCAACTGGTTGCGATCAACGTTCATATCCATGCCCGGCGCAGGCTCGCCGAAGATTGCGTGGTAGATGGCATAATGCTCACCCGGCGGGAGTTCGAGTGCCTGAAATGGGCGGCGTGCGGCAAGTCGGCCTGGGATATCAGCCAGATTCTCGGTGTCTCGAAACGCACCGTGACCTTCCATCAGGAAAACGCCAAGGCGAAGCTTGGCGTGCGAACCATCAACCAGGCCGTAGTGCGGATGGCTGCTCGGGCGAGATCCTGATCCTCTCCAAGTCTAGCTGTAAAGGTCTACAGGCTGCATTCATGACGGCTTTGCCCTTCGATTGCGTGGACACATCCCGCACGGAGACGACAATGATGCAGCTGATAACACCCGACTGCTACGCCGAGTTTGCGAGCGAACTCAAGGAAATGCACGGACTTAGGTATCGGGTTTTCAAGAAGCGGCTCGATTGGGAAGTGCAGACCGAAGGCGAAATGGAAACGGACTCGTTTGACAGCCTGAACCCCGTCTACCTGCTTCTCAAGGGGTCCGATTGGCGAACTTGCGGCTGCGTCCGCCTTTTGCCGACCACCGGACCGACAATGTTGCGCGATACGTTTCCGACGCTGCTGGATGAGATGGTGGTCCCTGCGAGTGCCGATATCTGGGAGAGTAGTCGTTTCGCGCTCGATCTCCCTGCGACAGCGCCGAAGGCAGCTGGCGGCCTGGCCCAAGCAACCTACGAGCTCTTCGCGGGGATCATCGAATTCGGCTTGGCCAACAATCTCTCCGGGATCGTAACGGTGACAGATACGCGCATCGAAAGGATCCTTCGTCTCGCGACCTGGCCGTTGTCACGTATCGGACAGCCCAAGCAGGTCGGCAACACCGAGGCAGTCGCCGGCTTCCTCGATATTTCCTACGCCAGTCTCTTGCGCATCCGCTGGAGGGGACGCCTCAACGGGCCGGTGTTGTGGCAACCAGTTCTCATCCAATCGGCATAGCGCCTGCGGATGCTCAGCCGTGACTTGAGTTAAGTCTGCTCACGGCCGCCACCGCCGCCGTGAGGGTGAGCGGACCCGCCCCACGAGCTTTCGACTGTTCCGGTCGATTGGCTCGCGCGGCCGGACTTTGGATTTCCGTAGGCGCAACCCGCAGTCCAGCGTGAGCACGCCAAAATGGCGCCCCTCCGCTTCGTCCAAAGAAGCCAACGTGGCTTCTGAGGTCGTCTTAGAATATTGGACCGGCCGCCGTGAGCGATCGCAACCTCAAAGCTTTGCCGGTATGCCGGTTTGGCCGGACCGTCGGCCAGTCGGAGCAGTCCCCCGATAAGGACCCGAGCTGACGCGCGGTCCAACAGCGCCCGAGCCTATGCTTTGTGCATTACCGTTCGGTTGGCCATGTCGTCCAAGACCGCATGAAGAAGGCTTCCAACCTCCTGCGCAGCGAGCTCTGGCGCAATTCCTACATCGGACAATTGAATGAGCATTTTCTTGGCGGCACAGCGCCAGAACGCGCTCGCCGCCTCGCCGTTCTTGGTCTCGAGGGCCTGGGCGATACTTTCGACCAATATACGTCGCCGATGCAGCGGAAATACGCAAATGTTTGATTCATGCATCAATCACCTCACAGATTCAGTTCCACAAAGAAAAACACCGGCGTCTTCAAAAGAGCCCCGCTAGCGCGGTGACGGTTCGCGGCGACATGACGAGTTCCACTTCCCCATCGACAAGCCATTGGGAGATGAGCCGCCGGACCGCATATCCGGGACCGCACATAAGGTGAACCACCATTGCTCATCCGGCTGCATTTTCCTGGGCCGTTCGACGAGGCGTTCCAGCCGAATTGACGTCCAATGACTTGATCTCTGAAAGGGCAGGGCGGTACGAATCACCCGACTGTTCCGCTGCTTACATTCCTGCGAGCTTGTGTATGAACGATTAAAGCGTGCCCGAGCCGTTCTTGGTGGCCGCCGCAGAAGGGAATCATGTCATCCGCTGCCTATCGTAGGCGGCGCGACTTCTAGCATGACTGCACTGCCCCGACAGGGCTTTGCAATCGCGCGTTTCGAAGCCTATGCTTTGGCATCGGCCGGCATTTACTTCGGTGCAGCCGACAGTAAGACGTACGCGCTCTTGCCCCGTTGGAAGAGAGCCTTGCCCGATCCCTCTTTCGCGACCAGGTGCTGAAGCCCTCACCCCGCAGGACTTCGCGCTTTTGCGACCATCGCTGCATCACGTCGAACCGGGCATCAAGGACAAGTTGGAGGTCGCGCATCAGCCGATCAAGAACGTATATTTTCCCGAGAGGGGCATCGCGTCGGTGGTCGCCACCATGACCGGCGGGCGGCAAGGTGAAGTCGGCATTGTCGGCTATGACGGGATGAAAGGAATTGCCGTCATTCTCGGAAAGGAAAGCACTACCTGGCGCCTGCCGGTTGAAAACCTTCGCCCTGCGATTAGCCCGTCGCTTCGCACCTCAGTGCTGGACTATGCCCACGCGTTCCTCGTCCAATCATGCCGGACGGCACTGGTCAATGGCCACTCCAAGGTCGAAGAACGGCTGGCCCGCTGGCAGCTGATGGTCCACGACCGTGCGGAAGGAGATAAGATCCTCCCGACGCATGAATTTCTGGCGACCATGCTCGCGCCCACCGCCCGGGGTCACCACGGCCCTGCAAATGCTTGAGTATCGAGGACTGGTGCACGCCAAGCGCGGCGAGATCACGATCATCGACCGTGCCGGATTGATAAAGCTCACACATGGCGCTTATGACAAGGAGGAGCAGCGTTATTTCGGCCTGGCCGCTGCCTGAAGCATGTCGGTTGAAACGGGTTCAGCCGACGTCTCCTTGCCCCTCACCAGGTCGCCCAAAAGCATCAGCGGTTTTGAACGAATCGCAGCGATTGTCCGCAATCGGACATAGGCTTGAAGGCGGTCGAATTCGTGCCATAAGTCGGGTTGGTCAGGGTTCAGGGAGGAATTCGTCATGACCAATTCGTTTCACACCGTCACCGTCGAAAAAGCCGCAGAAGCCTATGTCCTTTCCAGGGGAAGGGTCCGCTTTCTCTCCATGGCGCAGGCGATCCGCGCCATCCGAACACTAATGCCGGCATGCAAGGCCACCGACCGCGAGTTGGAGGAACTGTTGGCGGCCGCTTCCTTCGTTCATGGCGTGCCCGTCGCCTTCGACACAAAAACAGCCGATGGTGTAGAACCACGGCTGCATTCCTAAGAGGGCATGCCGCGCCATGCAGACTGTCAGAGGGCATTCGTCAGATGGTAGTCCGCTAACTTAACTGCAGAGTCTAAAGGACGTGTTCCAGCATTGCGAACTCACCGATCGCTTTGTTGCCAAAGCTGCCAGCAAGCGATCGCCTCATCCAGCCGTTTGCACCATCTCATCACAGACATCATCGCGATGCTACCTGTCCAGCATATGTCCAGCATTTCGCAAGGCGGCCAGAAGGAGCCTCGCATAGCCTGTGACATCGATCTGGGCCTGCATCGAAAGGGGCATGCTGGTCCAGTTCTCCAACGGTGCAATGAAAGGTGAGAAGGTGCCATTGACAAGGCAACAACAGCTAACAAGGCCCTCTCGGTCCAATGCCACCACACCGATCTTGTCGCCTGGATATCCAATGGCTGCGACTCGCTGGACCTCCAGGTCACCGTCCACCCGCACGTCAAAAAGAAGGCTACCACGGCTCCTCGTGGCTATCTCAGCCGCCTTCTCATCAAAGCTTGAAGAGAGCAAGCGGACGCTTTCCACCGCCATCTGGAAAATCACCAAATCCAGTTCATTCACGGCCATATGGGCATTTCCGCGCAACGGGTGGTGATTGCAATGACACATACTGCTTGTTCACAGATGTCGGTCACGAACGATCATTCGTCGGGTTCCGGTTCCGACCAACGGTGTCGCCACCTGATCGTGCTGCGGTTCGAACCTTCCGAACGCGAGCCGAGCGCGCTATGAGGTTGGAGTCTAGGTCTCGGACCCTGCCTCGCGGCCTGCTCATCTTTGGCAGACCCGTTGCAACGCCGCCGCGATGGCGCAAACGCCAGATGACGCTGATCCATCGCTTGATCGTGAACTGAGCTTCTGAACACCATTGGGACAGCAGGGTGGAAGGGCTTGACCAACGCTGCCCCCGTTTTCCAAGAGGACCCGTCCTCGATTGAATCTTTCGAGCCCCGTGCAGCGCGCAGCCAAATGATGACCATCTGGACCCAGCTCGCAGACCGCAAGGCAAAGAGGGAACCTTCCAGGCAGCCAAGCTGCGTCGACGCAAAGAGCGGCCTTTGGAGTTCCCAGAATCGACCCTTCCATAGTTGCGACAGGCAACCACTGCACGAGTGTGGGAGAGCGAATCGCAAGCATTGCGTGAGGTCCTGCGCGTTTTCCCCTCTTGCTATTTGGCACATCGTTTGCGCCGAAGTGGGCGCAGCGTTCGACCGGAGCACTGCATGGGAGAGGGAGGAGCCCCACCCCGATCCGGTCAAGGAGAGAGACGGTGTTGGTTCCAAGAGTTCCCCGCGCGATCTTAGCGCCCCGCAAGCGCCATTTTGCCCGGACCTACGTGCAGGTACTTGCCGCCATAATCCTGGGTGCCGCAATCGGCTATTTCCATTTGGAGACCGGCCACAGCCTGAAGCCGCTCTGCGATGCCTTCGTCGATGTCGTCAAGATAATCACCGTACCTGTCATCTTCCTGACAATGGCGACCGGCATTGCCGGCATGAGCGATCTGCAGAAGGTCGGCCGAGTTGCCGCCAAGGCGATGGTTTATTTCCTTACCTTCTCGACGCTAGCACTCCTTGTCGGGCTGATTGTCGCGAATATCGTTCAGCCTGGCGCCGGCCTCAACATCGATCCGGCCTCGCTCGATGTCGAAGCCGTTAAGGGCTATGTGGCCACGGCTCACGAGCAGTCCGTGACCAGCTTCCTGATGAACATCATCCCGTCAACGATTGCCAGTGCCTTCGCGGAAGGCGACATCCTGCAAGTCTTGTTCCTCTCGGTCCTGTTCCTCTCGATCCTGTTCGGCGCGGTCTGCCGCTACAACGGCCGCTCGCTCTTCTCTCTCGTCCGATACATCAAGGACGAGCTGCTGCTCGCAATGTCCTCCTCAGAGGCCGCGCTGGCCTCGCTCATGGAGAAGATGGAAAAGGCCGGCGCCACGCATTCGGTCGTGGGTCTCATTCCATTCAATCTGGACGGCACGAATATGATGCTCGCCGCCCTTTTCATCGCCCAAGCGACGAAAACTGATCTCCCGATCGGCTGCCGGATCCTCATGCTGTTTGTCGCATTGTTCCCTTCGAACGGAACAACCCGCATTACCGGTGCAGGCCTCGTCACAATGGCTGCAACGCTCTTTCTTGTTCCGGCCGCACCGGTCACCTCCGTGGGGCTTATTCTTGGCGTCGATCAGCTTATGTCCGAATGCCACGCGCTGACGGTTTTTCTCCGCAGCGTAGCGGCAACGCTGGCTGTCACCCGGTCCGGGGCGAGCGGGATAAACGACGATTCGGGGAGCGCCTCACTAGCGGACCGTTCAGCGCTCTGGCGGTGGACGGTCAAGTCGCCCGGCGTGGTGAACACAATTCCCCGTGCGAACGACGCTCAGCTATTGGGGTGGACCCGATGGCGCAAAGCCGTATTTGAGAAACCGCCAGATCGCACCGGCACCTGTGCGCCTGTAGCAACTGCGGGGCACGATCAAAACTGACCCATTTTACACCAAAAAGGCGGCCGTTGCTGCCACGCCGTCCATGGATTGGAGACTCATGTCTAAGCCGACTGCCATCACTGTCGCAGCTCTTCTTTTACTCCTCGCCTTGCTGGCGAGCCAATATAGCGCGAACCTGCACCGGCAGGCGTGGTCGACCGACAGGCAAAAGTGGAGCGGCGCATTCGACAACGATCTCCTTCGCCAATCGCCGGCAACCCGCAAGGCGATGCCGTTCTGGTCATATTCAATGACTACCACAACTGTCCGCATTGCAGACTGGCTGATATCAACTACCAAAAAGCCTTCAAGCATGAGCCCAATCTGAAGCTTGTGATCAAACAGTTCCCGGTCCTGGGACCGGATTCCCAATTCCCAGCCTTCGCCGCACTCGCCTCGAGAAAACAGGGAAAGTTCGACGAATTCCACCGCGCCCTTATGATTTCCCCCAGTTGAAGGGTCACTCTCAAGATCGCAGCGCGTGTAGGCCTTGACGTTGAGCAGCTCAAGCGGGAATGCAAGATCCGGCCATCGCAGATGAAATGCGCGCGTCCGCGCACTCGCGAAAGGTCTGCACTTAGACGGTACGCCCGCGTTGGTGGTCGGCGATATAGTGGTCGCCGACCTTGTGGACATGGCCAGCTTGCAACGCTTGCATCGCCGATGCGCGCTCAAAGCGTGCTGGCTCTCGTGCGGGGCAGCATCTGTAGACCGGCCACGCTGTTGTTGCCGGAGCGTGCCGTTTGTGGCAGCTGGCTTTGCTGTCGCTCCTCGTAATCTTGTTGCGGTCATCCAGCTGCCGTGGGCGCCAACAACAATCCTGAGCGCCCGCGCCTGAAGTCGCTGGCCGGGTGCTCGTGAACCGAGCCCGCTTTTCTTCGGCAAGCTCAGGCGGTCTTGGCCCTGCGGCATCGCCCCCTGGCGCGGGGCAGCCTTCGGCTGCTGACGGTCGCCGGCCTGTCGGCCGGCGTCTTTCTATTGTGGCCTTCCCCCTGGCGCAGGGTGGGCAGCACTCCCTTCTAGGCCCGCCGCGGCGTCCCGCAACCCTTCGCTTGTCGCTTTCGGGTCCTCCACTCCGTTCCGGTCCTGCTGATGCAGTCCGCCTCCGACGGCGGGCCTTTCCGGTCGCTTTTGCCGCCCACCCCGCTTCCGGGGAGGGCGCGCGATTGTAGAGCGGAGGACATCACGATGCGTGCAAACAACAAACGTTGCGGCAGCCGACAGGCTGGCGCAGACAGCGGCGGGCGCACCGGCGCCAGCCTTTATCAGGAAATCACCGACCGCATCATTGCCGAACTGGAGCGCGGCACCGTGCCATGGGTCAAGCCGTGGGGCAGGGCAAGGACAGGCCTCGGCCTGCCGCGGAATGCGGCCACCCAGCGCCGATATTCCGGCATCAATATCCTGATCCTGTGGGGCGCGGTCATCGAGCGCGGTTTCCCCAGCCAGAACTGGCTCACCTTCCGGCAGGCGCTTTCGCTTGGCGGCAATGTCAGGAAGGGCGAGCACGGCACCACCATCGTTCACGCTGACCGCTTTGTTCCCAAGAACGAAAAGCAACGCGCCGACACCGATGGCGACGAACCGCAGGCGGTGCCCTTCCTGAAGCGCTTCACCGTCTTCAATGTCGCGCAGTGCGATAATCTGCCCGAACATCTTTACGCCGCCGGCGAGCCTCTGCCTGAGCGCGAGATGGTCCCGCAGGCCGAGGCGCTCATTCATGCAACCGGCGCTGATTTTCGCGTCGGCGGCGAGCGCGCCTTCTACATGCCCGGCAGCGACACCATACAGGTGCCGCCGCAGCCGGCTTTCTTCCACCAGATCGACTATTACCGGACCTGCTTTCACGAGCTTGGCCACTGGACCGGCCACCCGAGGCGACTCGCGCGCGACCTGTCCGGCTCCTTCGGGTCCAACACCTATGCGCGCGAGGAACTGGTCGCCGAAATCGCATCAGCCTTCATCTGCAGCAGTCTCGGCATCGAGCCGACCGTGCGCCATGCCGACTACATCGGCTCATGGCTGACGGTTTTGCGCGAGGACAACCGCGCCATCTTCCGCGCCGCAAGCCATGCCTCGTAAGCC
>NZ_RZRW01001040.1:0-1212 GCF_003998745.1 Mesorhizobium sp. M7A.F.Ca.US.014.04.1.1
CCCTTACGCTGCACTGCTTCCGGGAAACGATCAGTGTACGAATAACTAACAACGAGCTCTAGATAGGCCCACCTTTGCGGCGAATTCGGGTTAACCCGGCCCGGAGGATGTTTGGAAAAGAAGCTAAATCAAGCAGTTAGGAACTAGTGGGACAGCAAAGCATTCAAATCTGTTCCTATGTTTTTCGATGTTCTTGTCCCCCCTACCACGCTGCATTTCGCCCGATGAACGCCTCACTCGCCCTATCTCGCGAAGAAGGATCGTGACGGTGTATCAGTCCCTCATTGGAAAGTCGCGGTCGCACCATTAACGACGTTCTTCAACGAGCAAGAAGCGTCTCGATTGGGGCCGTCTGCGGACTGTTTGCTTTGTGACAGATACGAACCAAGCAGTCGTTCAGCTCAAACCCGCAGGTCGCGGTGGTACGAAGGGTTGTAGGCGTGGTTGTCTGTCATCTTGTAGATCATTGCGGCCTTGGTGCGCCGAAGCGGGTTCGTGCCGTAGCCTTCCCGTCGGTAGCCATTGCAGTCACCCATCTACCAAGCGAGTAAACTGGTGAGTGCTGAGATAGTCCGGATGGTGGACTCGACTGAGAAAGGCGTGGTCATCTCTTCGCCGCGATCCGTTGAACAAAATCTAGAAAAGCGCGCACTTTTGCCGGCGGCATGTGGCGTGACGGATGATAGGCGTAAAGCGGAAACTGCTCGTCGGACCATTCTGCCAGGATCGTCGTGAGCGCCCCGCTCTCAAGCCACTCGTCGAGGCCGATGGCAAGGCTCTGGAATATGCCTTGCCCCGCGAGACCGGCCGCGACGGCAGCGGAGGGATCGTCCATGACCAAGCGCCCCGAGGCCTTGATCTCGATGGCCCCGCTTTCCCCTCGGAATTCCCAGGTGAACGGCCGCCCGGTCTGCGGGTTGCGAAACAGGATGCAATCGTGGAGCATCAGGTCGTGGGGCGTGGCTGGAATGCCGTGCCGGTCGAGATAACTTGGGGCGGCACAGGTCAGGACTGGTACGTCCAGCAGTTTGCGGGCGATTAGCGAGGATTCGTCCGGCGGACCGAAGCGCACGGCGACATCCGCGCCGCTCATCATCTCTTCGCGATAGTTGCTGGTGGTCAGATCGAGCGACAGTGCGGTGTAACGTGCCAGGAATTCACCGATCCTCGGCGCCAGCACCATTCGCGCGAACCAGGGATCGATCGATACCC
>NZ_RZRW01001041.1:0-1211 GCF_003998745.1 Mesorhizobium sp. M7A.F.Ca.US.014.04.1.1
GCGTTTGCCTGTCCGAGCCTGCCTTCGTGCTGATAATGGCAAGGTGACGGGATCGTTCCGAAAGGCGTTGAAAAGCTTCTCGCCAGATGGCTCCGCTCGGCCCGGCGCTCACATTGACGCAGGCTCCGGCTGGCGCCCGCCCTTGTGAACCGCAGCGTCCTTTGAACGCTCGGCAACCGCCGGGCTGGTGCCGGATGCCTTTGCCGTCGCGGCACTCGGCTCCGCGCAGAAATCGATGACAGCCTGGATGAACTCCGCCGGATATTCGATGTTCGACAGATGGACCGCAGGCAGCACAACCAGCTTCGCGCCGGGTACCGTCGCGGCGATCAGCTCGCTGTGGCTGGCTGCCGTCACCGTGTCGTGCCGACCAGCGATCACCAGCGTCGGCCGGGGTATCAGTGCCACGGTGCGGCGAAGGTCCGCGTCGCGAACCGCCGCGAACAGACCCGCCAGGCCCTGCCGGTCGATAGCCAGCAGCATGGCGCGAAAGTCTTCGACCACAGGCTCGTTGGCGGCAACCAGCGACGCGGGGAACCAGTTGCTCAGGAACGTCTCGGCGGTTTCCGACATGTCCCGCGCCTGGCGCACCGCAGCGATCCGCTCGTCGAAATAGCTTGCCGGCGCCAGATGCGACGAGGTGTTGCTCAGGATCAGCCGGTCGATCCGCTCGGGCGCGTGGATGCCGAGCCACTGCGCGACGAACCCGCCGAGCGACAGGCCAAGGAAATGTACGCGTTGCAGGTCGAGCGCATCGAGCAACTCGATGACGTCGCGGCCAAGCCGGTCCAGCGAATAGGCGCCGACCGGAACGCTCGATCCGCCATGGCCGCGAAAATCGTAGCGCAGGACACGAAAATGCTTCGACAATTCGCCGACCTGCCCATCCCACATGTGCAGCGTGGTGCCGATGGAATTCGACAGCACCAGCACCGGCTTGCTTGCCTCGCCGTCGAAGCGGTAGGCGATGCGCGTGCCATCGCCCGTTGTGACGAAATTCAGCTCATTCATGATGAAGATTCCTTCTGGAACGTTGAACGAGACAGAGCCTAGCTGTGGAGCGATTTTGTTGATATTACAAAGATAAGACAATCTCTGTAACAAAAACTGACATGGCCGAATTCACCCTGCACGATCTGCAATGCTTCGATGCGGTGGTCCGCACCGGCGGTTTTCAGCCTGCGGCGGCCATGCTTGATCGCTCGCACCCC
>NZ_RZRW01001042.1:0-715 GCF_003998745.1 Mesorhizobium sp. M7A.F.Ca.US.014.04.1.1
GCTGCACCGAAGACGGAAATCGCCGCCGATCCGGACATTCCGGCCGGCACAGAGATGGTCTCGACCACGGTACGCGAAGCGCTGCGCGATGCGATGGCCGAGGAAATGCGCCGCGACGGCGATGTCTTCGTCATGGGCGAGGAGGTCGCCGAATACCAGGGCGCCTACAAGATCACGCAAGGGCTGCTGCAGGAATTCGGGCCGCGGCGCGTCGTCGACACGCCGATCACCGAGCATGGCTTTGCCGGCGTCGGCGTCGGCGCGGCGATGGCCGGCCTGAAGCCGATCGTCGAGTTCATGACCTTCAACTTCGCCATGCAGGCGATCGACCAGATCATCAACTCCGCCGCCAAGACGCTCTACATGTCGGGCGGCCAGATGGGTGCGCCGATCGTTTTCCGTGGACCGAACGGCGCTGCCGCACGCGTCGCCGCGCAGCACTCGCAGTGCTACGCCGCCTGGTATAGCCACATTCCGGGCCTGAAAGTGGTGATGCCCTACACCGCCGCCGACGCCAAGGGCTTGTTGAAGGCGGCGATCCGCGATCCCAATCCGATCATCTTCCTCGAGAATGAGATCCTCTATGGCCAGTCCTTCGACGTGCCGAAGCTGGATGATTTCGTGCTGCCGATCGGCAAGGCGCGCATCCACAAGACCGGCAAGGACGTCACCATCGTCTCTTTCGGCATCGGCATGACCTATGCGGTCAAGGCGG
>NZ_RZRW01001042.1:725-1210 GCF_003998745.1 Mesorhizobium sp. M7A.F.Ca.US.014.04.1.1
GATGCTCGCGCTCGACGATCGCCGTCTTGAAGCCGAGCTGCGCGGCTTGGGCATCGATGCCGAGATCATCGACTTGCGCACGATCCGGCCGCTCGATCTCGACACCATCATCGCCTCGGTCAAGAAGACCAACCGGCTGATCGTTGTCGAAGAGGGATATCCGCAGAACTCGGTCGGCGACCATATCGCCAACCAGGTGTCGCAGCGCGCCTTCGATTTCCTCGACGCGCCGGTCATCACCATCGCCGGCAAGGATGTGCCGATGCCCTATGCCGCCAACCTCGAGAAACTGGCTTTGCCGAACGTCGGCGAAGTCATCGAGGCGGTCAAAGCCGTCACATATCGCTGAACCGGGCGGGAGGACAAAATGCCAATCAACATCACCATGCCGGCCCTGTCGCCCACGATGGAAGAGGGCAATCTGTCCAAGTGGCTCGTCAAGGAAGGCGACAAGGTTTCGCCGGGCGATGTCATTGCCGAGATCG
>NZ_RZRW01001043.1:0-1210 GCF_003998745.1 Mesorhizobium sp. M7A.F.Ca.US.014.04.1.1
CTCCAACCTGCTCATCGTCGCAGCCTTCCCGATCCTCACCGCCACGCTGGCGATGCTGACGCTGGACCGCTATCTCGGCTTCCATTTCTTCACCAACGAAGCCGGCGGAAATCAGATGATGTTCGTCAACCTGATCTGGGCCTGGGGCCATCCCGAGGTCTACATTCTGGTGCTTCCCGCCTTCGGCATCTTCTCCGGGTCTTCTCGACATTCTCGTCAAAGCCGCTGTTCGGATACCGTTCGATGGTCGCGGCAACGATGTTCATCTGCATCGTCTCGTTCATGGTCTGGCTGCATCATTTCTTCACCATGGGCGCCGGAGCAGACGTCAACGCCGCCTTCGGCATCGCCACGTCGGTCATCGCCGTCGGCACCGGGGTGAAGATCTACAACTGGCTCTTCACCATGTATGGCGGGCGCATCCGCTTCGACACGCCGATGCTTTGGGCGCTGGGCTTCGTGACCACCTTCACCGTCGGCGGCATGACCGGCGTTCTGCTTGCCGTTCCACCGGCCGACTTCGTGCTGCACAACTCCCTTTTCCTCGTCGCGCATTTCCACAACGTCATCATTTCGGGCGTGCTGTTCGGCGCGTTCGCCGGCTTCACCTACTGGTTTCCCAAGGCGTTCGGATTCCGCTTGCACGAAGGCTGGGGCAAGGCCGCATTCTGGGTCACCTTGGCCGGCTACATGCTGGTCTTCGTGCCGCTCTATATCGTCGGTCTGCTCGGCATGACGCGGCGCCTGCAGCATATCGACATGGATCTTTGGGCGCCATGGCTGGTGGTGGCCGCGTTCGGCGTGCTGGTGATGATCGCCGGCGCCGCACTGCAGATCATGCAACTCGCCGTTTCGATCCGACATCGCGACAAGCTTCGCGATGAGACAGGCGACCCATGGGACGGGCGTTCACTGGAATGGTCGACGTCTTCCCCTCCCCCCGTTTTCAACTACGAGCGGCTGCCTTTCGTCGAGGATGAAGAGCCCTACTGGCGCATCAAGCAACGGGCAAGGGAGGAGAAGAGGCCCGGTGCGGAGGAAGGATACGAGCCTATCGAGATGCCGCGCAACAGCCCGACAGGCTTCGTCACCGCCTTCTTCAGCACGCTGATCGGGTTCGCGCTGATCTGGCATATATGGTGGCTGGCGATCGTCGGCTTCATCGGCGCCTACGCGACCTTCGTCGTCTTCGCCTGGCGCGATCATGGGG
>NZ_RZRW01001044.1:0-1209 GCF_003998745.1 Mesorhizobium sp. M7A.F.Ca.US.014.04.1.1
CACCCGCATTGCCGGCGGCGTGCTGAAACCGAACCCCGAGCAACCCGAAAGGATCACGGCGCTGCTTGCCGGCCTGCAAACGGCAGGCGTCGCCGTCCAGCCTCCCCGTGAACACGCGCTGGACGGCATCGCGGCAATCCATGATCGCGACTATCTCGCCTTCCTGCAGACCGGTTTCGAGACGTGGCGGGCAGTGCCAGGGAACGGTTCAGAACTGCGATCGAGCGTCCATCCCAGCCGGCATATGGGCCGCCTGCCAGAAGATTTGCTTGGCCGGGCGGGCTTCTACCAAGCCGACGCCAGCTGCGTGTTGGTCGAAGGCACTTGGGAAGCAGCGCGCGCCAGCGCCAACACGGCACTCGATGCCATGGTGCGGGTGCTGGCGGGAGAAAAGGCAATGTATGCGCTTTGCCGGCCGCCTGGCCACCACGCCTACCGCGATCAGGCAGCCGGCTTCTGCTACCTGAACAACACCGCGATCGCGGCCAACTGGGCCGCGTCAAAAGGCGCGCGTGTGGCAATCATCGACGTGGACGTGCACCACGGCAATGGCACTCAGGCCATTTTCTACCACAGATGCGATGTACTCACGGTATCGATGCACGGCGATCCGGCCTGGCTCTACCCTTACTACGCCGGATATGCCGATGAGGTCGGCGCCGGAGTTGGTGAAGGATACAATCTAAACCTGCCAGTGCCACTGATGAGTGGCAGCGAGGTCTATTTGGCTGCCGCGGCAAAAAGTTGCGACGCGGCGCGGCAATTCTCGCCGGATATCCTGGTTGTCGCTCTTGGTTTGGACGCCTCCCAAGCGGACCCCTTTGCCTGTATGGCTGTGGACGAAAGTGGGTTTCACCGAATGGGGAAAATGCTGGGGGCGCTGTCGCGACCGACCCTGATAGTTCAGGAGGGTGGTTATCCCTCTCCGACTCTTGAGCGTTCGCTCGCGGCATTCCTTAAGGGATTTATAGAGGGTCGTAGCTCCTGAGGGTCACCATTGGATGGCCGTTTCCGGCGTACAGCATCAGCTGGACAGTTTATGTGAGCGCTTGGTGTAGAGAGGTCATTCTCATCTACGCATAACCTTTTACTCGGTTCTTGTGCTTGTTCGACCATCACACCACGAAAAAATCCTCAATGCGCTCTTTGCCTCCAGCAGTGCCGGCAGGAGTTCCCGCTCCATCTCCGCGACCGAGAAACGGGCCGACT
>NZ_RZRW01001045.1:0-1200 GCF_003998745.1 Mesorhizobium sp. M7A.F.Ca.US.014.04.1.1
TCTCAGGCTATTACTATCCGCCACCGCGGCTGGATCTTGCACTGGCCGCACTCCCGGCATTGCCGGTGATCGGAACGGGGTTTCGCCACACCTTGTTGCCGCTGCTTGTGAGGCTTGCCTGGCCTTGGGCAATGGAAAAGATATTTCGACCCGCTATGATCGCCAGCGACTTCGCCGCATCCGCCAAGGATGCCGCCAGCCGCCCTTCCCAACTGCGGGCGGTTTGTTCGGAGTCAGCATCTATGCTGGCCGCGGCCCTGTCGAAGAAGGCCAGCTATAAGGACATTTCCGTACCGACCGGCATCCTGGCGGGATCTGGAGACCGGTTGTTCGATGCGGAACGGCATGCACGGCGCCTGCATGCCGAAGTTGGTGGGTCTCTCCTCGAGGTGATTCCGGGCGCTGGCCATATGGTTCATCAGAGCGCCCCGCAGGCAGTAGTCGGTATGGTGCACACGATTTCAGCACGGCACGCCCTTTCCCAATCGGGCCGTCGGCAGCGACGTAAGCTGCGTGCCGACGAGTTCAAGCTAGGTCCGGCTCCGCAAATGTTCCAGGCGGGCGACAAGTGACGCCGCTTGCACGAGATCGTCGTTCAAACGAGCTTTTCAAATGAGCGACCAACGTCCAGCCAACATGCAGTCGGTGCTCCACCAGAACATAGAGGCACTGGTCGAGCACAGGCGACAACAGGAGGAGCACCAAAGCGTTCAGGTGCGGATTGCCGGGGCTATTTCGCGCTTCGCGGGGAGCATGACTTTCGTCTATCTGCATCTCGCAATCCTCGTCGCCTGGATCCTTGCAAACCTAGGCGCGATACCAGCCATCCCAGCTTGGGACCCAACTTTCGTGATCCTGGCCATGGTCGCTTCCGTCGAGGCAATCTTCCTGTCTACCTTCGTGCTGATCAATCAGAACAGAATGGCCGAACACAGCGAGCGCCGAGCGGAACTGGATTTGCAGATCAGCCTCCTTAACGAACATGAAACCACGCGGCTGATCGAGATGGTGGCTGCCTTGGCGGTGCGTCTGAATGTCTCCACCCCGGCCGACAAAGAGCTGCGGCAACTGGCAGAGAATGTCGATCCCCGAAAGGTGATGACCCAAATCCAGCAGGCTTCTGAAGATCAGCAGGAAGCTTGATCAAAGCGACCGCGCCGGCAAGCCGCCGCAGCGTACCAACCCAACACGAGCTTACAG
>NZ_RZRW01001046.1:0-1199 GCF_003998745.1 Mesorhizobium sp. M7A.F.Ca.US.014.04.1.1
GAGCGAAATAGAGGATGTTTTCGGCGTCGGATTCGACAAAGCGGGCGACGAATTCCGGGCCGACCTCGTAGTTTCGCGGGCCGATGGAGGGGCCTAGCACGGCGACGATGTTTTGGCGCCGGGCGCCGAGGCTTTCCATCGCCAGGATGGTGTTTTCGAGCACGCCGGTGAACGCGCCTTTCCAGCCGGCATGCGCAGCGCCGATGATGCGCGCCTGCGCATCAGCGAACAGCACGGGACCGCAATCGGCGGTCGAGGCGCCGATGGCGATGCCCGGCCGATCGGTGACGATGGCGTCCGCCTTGGGGCGCTCGCCGGCAAAGGGCTCCCTGGCAATGACGACATCGGGCGAATGGATTTGCCAGGCGGTCAACAGATGGCTTGCCGGCACGCCCATCCAGGCAGCGACACGGGCGCGGTTCTCGGCAACCAGCGTCTGGTCGTCATTCGATCCGGTGCCGATGTTGAGGCCCTGATAGATGCCGCCGGAAACACCGCCGACGCGGGTGAAATAGCCGTGGCGGATGCCTTGTGCCTGCGCCTCGTCCAGCAGCGGCGACCGAACGGGATCCGGTTTGGTCTGATTCAGCATGCGGGCGTTGTTGTCCGTGTGGGCGGTTTCGTCAAGAAGAAGGTGCTTGGTCGAGAACAGGCTGCAAAGCGCGGACGGGAGATTGGGAGGGGCGGCGGTAAAAAGTCAATCCGCCTCGGCAAAGGGCCGAACCGCCACGCCGCGAGGCAGCACCGCAAGCACCTTGAACAGCTCGCCCATGGCTTGCGGCCCGGCGAGGCGCTCGACGTCGCCGGCGATCCTTTCGCGCGCCGCCTGACCGGCATCGGCGCCAAGGCGGCCGGCGCGCTCGAGGATGCCCATGCCGAGCAGGAAGTCGCCCTGTGTCGTCAGATGGGCTTCGAGGCCATGTGCACGCGCGATCGCGGCAAGGGCGGCGAAATCGACGTGGGACGTGAGGTCGGCCTCACCGGGATTGGCCAGCACATCTTCGTGATCGTGGCTGCGCAAGGCCTGCAGCGTGTCCCCGACACCCGGCTGGAAATGGCCGTAATCGAGAAACAGGCCGGCGCCGCCATGCCTGGATATGCGCTCGGCGATTGTTGCCATCAGCGCGGTGCGGGCAGGTGCCACTTCGGCGATCGCGCCTTGCGGCGCGTGAGCGGCATCGGCGGGCAGCAGCGTCCGG
>NZ_RZRW01001047.1:0-1198 GCF_003998745.1 Mesorhizobium sp. M7A.F.Ca.US.014.04.1.1
ATATGAGCCCCGGCAGCGTCACCGAACGGCTCTGGTTTTTCATCGGCCGCTATTCACCCGCCGACCGCATCTCGGCCGGCGGCGGCGCGCAAGAAGAGGGCGAGGACATCGAGGTTCTGGAAATGCCGCTCGACGAGGCGCTGGCCGGCATCGCCGATGGCCGTATCGTCGACGCCAAGACCATCATCCTGATCCAGCATCTGAAGCTCAATCCGATGCCTGCCTGAAAGGCGCCGGTCCTCCTTCGCCAGGACTTTCGGGTGGCCCGCCACCCGAAGCTCGAAGGGTGGTGCGGATGAAGGGACTCGAACCCCCACGCCTTTCGGCACTGGAACCTAAATCCAGGGCGTCTACCAGTTCCGCCACATCCGCATGGACCGGCAATCCCATGTGGCCATCATTCTGTCAATGTCAGAGACAAGATGTGGCCCAGCGACAAGATGTGGGGCAGGCCCCGAATGCTGGTTATCGCTGGGATGCGAAGACTGTTGAAAATTGGCCTCGCCTGTGACAAAAGGCGTGTCAAATGTGACGGGACGCGACGATCCGCTTCTGCAGAATGTGATAAGAAGTAGGAAAAACAAGAACTTATTCACATTTTGGAACGCAGTTTGGGAGAGTTTGAGCCGGGTTTTCGGTCAAATCGCCAGGTTCCGTACCAAAAGCCATTCCCGGCAAGAATATACCGGCAGGCTGTGAACGGCAGAGGCCGTGGCAGTCTCATTGGTGAAAACAAAGGTTTTACGATGCAGGTCACCGAAACGCTCAACTCCGGTCTCAAGCGAGAGATCAAGATCACCGTGCCGGCCGGTGACATGGAAGCCAAGCTGATGGCGCGGCTTTCGGATGCCCGCAACAAGGTCCGCATCAACGGCTTCCGTCCAGGCAAGGTGCCGGTGCAGCACCTGCGCAAGGTCTACGGCAAGTCGTTCATGGCCGAAGTGGTCAACGAAATCCTCAACGATTCGACTCGTTCGATCATTACCGGGCGTGGTGAAAAGGCTGCCATGCAGCCTGAAGTCATCATGACCGAGGACGAGAAGGAAGCCGAGAAGATCCTGGCCGGCGGCGCCGACTTCGAATTCCGCCTCAACTACGAGATCATCCCGGCGATCGAGATCAAGGACTTTTCCGACATCAAGGTGACGCGCCAGGTGTTCGACGTGCCTGATGCCGAGATCGACGAGCAGGTCCAGCG
>NZ_RZRW01001048.1:0-1187 GCF_003998745.1 Mesorhizobium sp. M7A.F.Ca.US.014.04.1.1
ATAGAGCTGTTTGCGCGCCGGCCACGTGTCCGGAAGCGCCTCGGCTTGCAATCTCGTTCGGGGAACGTCGATCAGTTCCATGACCTGATGGCGCGGAATTGTGTCCTCCGGCCAGCCCGCACAACATGCAATTGTCGCAGCTTCGTCGGCTTCTTCCCAGATTATGGCCGCTCGGTCCTCATCCTCGGTAGGTTTGTCGTCTTCCGGAAAGCCTTTGATATCCCACCCTTCCAACGCGAACAAACCTTCCGCGCCTTGCAAGGCCGTTATGCCGGCTCGCGCGAAAACTGCTTCGGCTGCCGCGACACCGCGTGCCAGTTCTTTGGACGTTGCACCTTCAATGTTCAAGCGAAGTTCCATGGTTCGCCTCCTGTGCCAATCGTGTTGACAGTGAACAAAATAAGAACATTGGAGTCAATAGGCTGTTGCCGACACAAGAATAAGATCTGTCTTTTCAACGCGATAGCCCACTGGACAATGATCGACGCATGATCCCGTTTCCAAGGCAACTGCTTCCATCGCCGATCAAGATGCGGACCGCCGCGGACGGGGACAGTCGGTCCCGCGTCCCGTCCTGCGGCCGGCGCTATGCTGACGCTCCTACGGCTGTCCTGTTAACCGCCCGCGGCGGGGGCGAATGTCCTCCGTCCTGCGCGCGACAATGTCCGCATTTGCGGACGCGCGCAGGACTGCGGTTTATGCGCCGTTTTTCCTTTGGCCGCCGGCAGTCGCCGGCGCGACGCCCAGCGGGCTATCGTGGCCTTCGACCGTATCGTGCTGTCGGTAAACGACTCTATCGGCGTCACCAGGCAGTGGTCGCTCCAAACCTTTCTTCCGCAGCGCCACCTCGCCGTGCCATTGACTCTTTATTAGGAAGAGAACAAATGAGGAACATACCATCGGCATTTCGCGTTCAGGGGACAGATGAGTGCATCGGCGCCAAACGCTGCCATTACCGATCTGCGAGAGCGCATTGCGCGTCTCGAAGGCGGCAATACGCGCGAACGAGCGGTGCTCCCCTTCGGCGTCACTGCCATCGACAGCCATCTGCCAGGGGGCGGTGTGGCTCTTGGCGCGCTCCATGAAGTTGCCGGCGGCGGCAACGGCGTCATCGATGGCGCCGCCGCATCGCTTTTTGCGGCGGGTATTGCGGCCAGAACGCAAGGCAAGGTGCTGTGGTGCGTGAC
>NZ_RZRW01001049.1:0-1184 GCF_003998745.1 Mesorhizobium sp. M7A.F.Ca.US.014.04.1.1
CGTGAAGCAACCCAGTTCGATTGACCCCGACATGGTCGTTGACGAAATCATGAGGAAATGGCCGGCAACGGTGGCTGTGGTGCTGAGATACAAGATGCTGTGCGTCGGCTGCCCGATCGGCACATTCCATACCGTGGCTGAAGCGTGCCTTGAACACCACGTCGATGAAAGCCGTTTCATCGCCGACCTGGAAGCGACTGTCCGCCGCAGAGAATGAGATCAGCGCTTGTCCCGGTTCTCGGCCAGAACTACAAGGCGATGCGCATCCTTCACGGTGACCTTCTGGCGTCCGCTGACGATTATCCCATTGTCTTCCCACTTGCTGAGCAAGCGGCTGACGGTGTGCAGCGTCGTTCCCGTCATCTCGGCAATGTCCTGCCTGGAAATCGGGAAATCGATTTCGATGCCGCTGTCGGTCTTTCGGCCGGTCTGGTTTGCCAGTCGCAGAAGCGCATGCGCAACCCGCTGCTCCACCTGCTCGGTGGACATCTCCACGACCCGCGTCTGCGTCTCCTGCAGCCTGGTTCCAACCGTCCTGTATGTGGCCGCCCCAAACACTGGGAAGCATCCCGCCAGGTCCGGCCACAGAGCGTTTGGCCAGGCGAGCACCACGCAGTCCACCGCCGCAATTGCGCTGGCTGGGTAGGTCGTTCGGCCAAGTGCCGCGGCGACGCCAAAAATCTCGCCTTCGCTGATGTATCTGGCGATGACCTGTTGTCCGTCCGGTGTGGTGCGAACGACACGGATATGCCCGGCGATCAGCACGAAGAAGGAATGAGCCTCGGCTTCCTGCTCGAAGATCGCAGTCTCCTTGGCATAGCGAGACGACCGCGCATCCCGCAGGATCTCGCTCTGCTCGTCGGGCGTCAGACCCTGGAAGAGCGGCAGTCGCGAAATCAGCGATCGGTCCAGCGCAGCCAAGCGATTCCTCACGGCCCTACGGTTCCGCATCAGTCGTGCGGAAGACCTTTCTTATCCTGAGTTTGCGCCAGCGCAAATTGTTCCCAGCCGCGTCAGACTAAATGGCATGGAACGGCGCAATGCCGCGAAGACGAAACAAAGGACAAATCGATGAAACTCTCCATCCTCGCCGCCGCAGTCTCTACCCTGGCGCTCGCCGGCGGCGCAAGCGCCGAAGAGCATATGGTGCAGATGCTCAACAAGGGCGAAAAGGGCGCCATGGT
>NZ_RZRW01000105.1:0-12960 GCF_003998745.1 Mesorhizobium sp. M7A.F.Ca.US.014.04.1.1
CCAGGTTGCCGGAAACTGCAACACCGATCCGCCGTGAACGACCGTGAGGCGAAGGCGGCAACGGCCGAGCTCGCCGTTCCCGGTGATGCTGATCGGCTTCAAACCTTTGTTCTCATACATGTCGTTGCCTCAAAAACGCACTTTGGGGCGACATCATCAAACGGCGTTGCTGACCCAGCGGAGCACGTTGGTCCAAAGCCGCGCATAGCCGGGCCATTCGACAAAACTGTTCGGCAGCCAGTGCGGTCCGATGTCCGACGTCCAGACCAGCGTGCGCCCTTCGCCGTGACGCCCGGTGACCAGCAGGGGATGGCCGCCCTGGTCCTGCGGCAGCCGCGCCAGAACCTCGACATCGTCGCGATCGCGGGCGACGACCTCGTTGGCGCCGAGCAGCAGCGGCCATTCGCCCTCAATGCCGGCAAAAAGCGGATGGTCTCTTGAGCCAGTGATCTCGGGACGAAAGCCCTCCGGAATTTCGAGGCGGTCATCATTGGGAAGGCAGGTCACCGGCAGCGCCTCCTCGACCGCCGTGCGATGCCAGCGCGCCTTGCCGTCAATGCCTTGGAAGCTGAAGTAACCGCCGATCATGATCAGGCCGCCGCCGGCCAGCGTCCAGTCGCGCAGGAGCTTGAGCCGGTTCGGCACTGTCTTGCCGTGCAGCCAGACATCGGGATGAAGCAGCAGCGAGTTTGCGCCAATGTCGGACAGGATGATCGTCCTGTATTGCGACAGCCCTTCCATGGTGAAAGGCAGCTTCTCGACGGCCTCATGAGCGGGCATGTAGTCGAGATCGAATTCGCTGTCCTTCAAGGCGTCGACCAGGGGCGTTGCCCCGAGATGGAAGGTGACGCTGCCGAACTGGTCGAACCCCTTGTAGTGGGTCGCCGAACTCACCCAGCTTTCGCCGACAAGAAGGACTTTTGTCTTCGCCATGATCGTGCTCTCCTGATTCCGCCAGTCGCTTGTTCTAGCCGGTTTCGCCCGCCCCGATCTCTGGGATCGTGTGGTCGGGGTCGATCGGCGTTGGCGCCGGCCCTGCCACCTCAGATCAGCAGCAGGCCCTTCATGCTGGCATATCCCTTCCGCCCGATGATGATGTGGTCGTGCACCGCGATGCCCAGCCGCTTGCCCGCGTCGATGATCTCCTTCGTCATCTCGATGTCGGCGCGCGATGGCGTCGGGTCGCCTGACGGGTGATTGTGGACCAGGATAATGGCAGTCGCCGAGAGTTCGAGCGCCCGCTTGATCACTTCTCGCGGGTAGACAGGCGTGTGGTCGACAGTACCCGTCTGCTGCACCTCGTCGGCGATCAGCGCGTTCTTCTTGTCGAGGAACAGGATGCGGAACTGCTCGCGCGCCTCGAAGGCCATTGCTGAGCGGCAATAGTCGAGGAGCTGCTGCCAGGACGAGAGGATCTCGCGGCCGTGGACCTCGCCGCGTGCCATGCGCTGCGCCGTTGCGGCGAGGATTTTCAGGTCGAGTGCCACCGCAGGGCCGATGCCCTTGACCTCCTGCAGCAGGCCCACCGGGGCGCCAAGCACTTCGGCCAGCGTGCCGAAGCGTGCCAGCAGCGCCTTGGCCGCCGGTTTGGTGTCGGCACGAGGGATCAGGCGAAAGAGCAGAAGTTCCAGAAGTTCGTAATCGGGCAGGGCGTCCGGACCCGCCAGGGCAAAGCGCTCGCGCAAGCGGTCGCGATGGCCGAGGTAATGCGGCTTTTCGTCGAGCGTCGCCTTGGCTTTCGCAGCAGGCCGCATCGGCGCTTCGGAGAAGAAACTCCGCTCGTCATCGTCGCTTGTGTTCCCCATACCCCGCCCACATTGCTCCGGCACAGACATTAGAGCTGTTCTGGCCTGGATTGAAACAGTTCCGTTCTCCGATCGCGAGACGATCCACGGCAGATCGTGGCAGCCCACTGTCAGCCTAGGGCCTCCCTATACGGCAAGATGAAACCACGATTGCGCAACAAAACTTAACATCACTTAACGCATGCGGCCACTTTCACCTGACATGGTGACGCCATCGGAGGCTCTTTGCCTCGCTATACTGGAGCACGCATGTTCGCCAAAATTGACTCTGGACTATTTGCCGGCCGGGCATCTCTTGCGGTCATGGCAATCCTGCTTTCAGCCCATTCGGACGGCGCGCTGGCGGCAGACGCCATTGCGGTGAATTCCGATGATTTTACCCTGCCGCCCGAGCCTTCCCGTTTCGGGCGCTTCGAACAGAAACTGTCCGACTGGCACGTCGTGCTCGGCGGCGGCGCCATCATCGTCCCCAAATACGAGGGCAGCAATGAGTTCAAGATCATGCCGGTGCCTTTCGTCACGGCGACATTCCTCGACACGGTGACGATCGATCCGACTGGTGCCAACATCGCCGTTTATGAACAAGGACCGTTCGCCTTCAGCGCGCGGCTTGGCTATGAGATGGGCCGCAAGGAAGACGACTCCGACCATCTGCGCGGCTTGGGGGATGTCGACATGGGCGCGACGGTCGGCGTGAAGGCAGCGGCGAAGTTCGGTCCGGCCGAAATATTCGCGCAGCTGGACAAGACCATCGGCGGCAGCGATGGCCTGGAGGGCAGGGTGGGGATCGAGGTGACCCGGCCTCTGTCTCAATCGTTGATGATCGGCGCCAGCGCGTCCGCCGTGTTCGCCGACGAAAATTACATGCAGGCCTATTTTGGTGTCACGCCCGAGCAATCGGCTCGCTCGGGGCTGGCGCGCTATGATGCCGGCGCCGGTTTGAAGCGCGCCGATTTTTCGATTTCCGCCACATATATGCTCGACGAGAACTGGATGGTGCGCGGCGAAGCGGGGGTCGGCGTTCTCTTGGGTGACGCTGCCGACAGCCCCGTCGTCGTCGAAAAGATCCAGCCTTCAGGGATGCTTCTCGTCGGATATCGGTTCTGACGCCTACCCAGGGCACCAAATGCAAGCTGGACAAGCTCCGGAATGGCACAGCAACGGCACCAAAGCGATTTGAGCGCCGAATCCAGGTCGGCAAGGCAAGGTTCGCGCATCCTCATTGTCGAAGACGATCTGGAGATCGCACGCATGCTGGGCGACACGCTCACCGACAACGGCATGACTGTGGAAATTGCCGAGAGCGGCGTCCAGATGAATGCCGCGCTTCGCACCCAGAAATTCGATCTCATCGTGCTCGATGTCATGTTGCCGGGCGAAAACGGTCTCAACATCTGCCGCCGCCTTCGTGCCGCAACCAACATTCCGATCCTGATGCTGACCGCGCTCGGCGAGGAAATCGACCGCATCTTCGGGCTGGAAATCGGCGCGGACGACTATGTGACGAAACCGTTCAGCGCGCGTGAACTGACGGCCAGGATACGGGCGCTGCTGCGCCGTACAGCCTATGATCCCGACGAGCGGGACTGGTCGAAGGTACTTCGTTTCAACGGCTGGCGCCTTGATCCCATACGCCGGCAATTGCATGACCCCAACAATGCGCGGGTGACGACCACGACGCATGAATTCGACCTGTTGCTTGCGTTTTGTCGCAATGCAGGCCGGGTTCTCTCTCGTGAGGAACTTCTGGGCGTAACCCATGCCGGGCTCGCGGGGCCGATCGAGCGTAGCGTCGATGTCCATATCAGTCGAATCCGCAGGAAGATCGAAAAGGATGCGCGCGATCCGGTGCTTTTGAGGACCGTTCGGTTGGGTGGCTACATCTTCACCGCGACGGTGGAGGAAGCATAAGGGATTTCATCCGCCGTTTCTTGCCACAGTCCGTGCGTGGGCAGTTTGTGGCAATCATTTTCATCGCGGTGATCGTGATCATGTTCGTCGGTTCGGTCGTCGAGAGTTTCATAGAGAACGCCGATCTTCCCGCCGCGGAAGATAACGCCGGGCGTGCGGCCGTTGTTGCTGCCTTGTTGCAAGAAACGCCGGCGCAGGCGCGTGGCGCAATTCTGGCGACAGCAAAGCGGGCCGGCTTTGATTTCGAGATATTGCCCAAGGACCGGATAACCGGCATTCCCCAGTCCTATCTGCAATGGCGAAGTGTCGAATGGCTTTTGCGTATCGACAGGGGGACGGTTGAGGGACGCTGGATAAGGATCGGCGGCCGATACGCGTTTGTCATCGACCTCGACCAGCAGGACGTCCTGGCCCATTTCGGCATGCCCGATTCCTGGCTGACATCGGGCCTCGTCCGTGCCTCGTTCTACAGGTTCATGGCTTTCGTTGCCTTGCCCGTGCTGATCTGGCTGTTTGCGGTTTGGGCCGTGACGGATCCGTTGAAGCGCATCTCGGCGGCAGTCGGTTCGGCCGAGATCGAGAATGGCGACCAGCTCTTCGTCGAACACGGCTCCATTGAAATGGTGGGGTTGGCGCGCGCCCTGAACAGGATGAGGACGCGTATCCGCACGATGATCGAAAACCGCACGCGCATGTTGCGCAGCGTCAGTCATGATCTGCGCACGCCTTTGACGCGGCTGCGGCTTCGCGCCGAGCGCATGGATGATGGCCCAATCCGAACCGCAATCCTGTCCGATGTCCAGCACATCGAAATCTTGATCGATGAGACCCTTACCTACCTGCGCAACGATGTTTCGACGGAGAAGCTGCAGCGCGCCGATATTGCCAGCGTTCTGCAAACCGTCTGCGCCGAATTCTCCGATGTCGGATTTCCTGTCTCATATTCCGGGCCGGACCGGCTTCTGGGCTGGTGCAAGCCCAATGCATTGGCGCGTGCGATCGCCAATCTTTGCGACAACGGGGTCAAATTCGCTGGCAATGTCACGGTCGCCTTGACGGCGACCGGCACGGCGGCGCGCATCACGGTAGGGGACGACGGGCCGGGTATTCCGATGACGGCACGTGCCCGTGTTTTCGAACCATTCTTCAAGGAAGATGCGTCGCGCGGCATTGCGTCGAAGCATGGCTTCGGTCTGGGCCTCTCGATCGTTGCCGACATCGTCCAGGGGCACGGCGGCAGGATCGAATTGGAGGACAACCAGCCCAGCGGACTGGTCGTTACCATCGACCTGCCGAATGCCGCGGATGTGCAGTCGGCATAGACGGCCTCCCGCCGGGTAAGGTGCGCTCTAAGCCGGCAGGCCGGGGCGATCGAGCTTTTTGGGCGACAGCGTGAAAATCTCGCACCCTGTGTCGGTCACGCCGATCGTGTGCTCGTACTGCGCCGACAGCGAGCGGTCGCGCGTTACCGCGGTCCAGCCATCCGACAGAACCTTCACGTGCGGCCTGCCCAGATTGATCATCGGCTCGATGGTGAAGATCATGCCTGGCCGCATCTCGACGCCTTCATTGGCGCTGCCGTAATGCAGGATGTTCGGCGCGTCATGGAACAACTGGCCGACGCCGTGGCCGCAGAAGTCGCGCACCACCGAGCAGCGCTCGCCTTCGGCAAAGGTCTGGATGGCGGCGCCGATGGCGCCGGTGCGGGCGCCCGGCCTGACCGCCGCAATGCCGCGCATCAGGCATTCATGCGTGACTTCGAGCAGCCGCTCGGCGGCGCGCTTGATCGTGCCGACCGGATACATGCGCGAAGAATCGCCGTGCCAGCCGTCGAGGATGTAGGTGACGTCGATGTTGACGATGTCGCCATCCTTGAGCGGCTTGTTGTCGGGAATGCCATGGCAGACGACATGGTTGATCGAGGTGCAGGATGATTTCGTGTAGCCGCGATAGTTGAGCGTCGCCGGCAGCGCGCCGTGGTCCATGCCGAATTCGAAGACGAAGCGGTCTATTGCTTCGGTGGTGACCCCGGGCTGGACCATCGGCACCAGCTCGTCGAGGCAGCGCGCGGTGAGATCGCATGCCTTGCGCATGCCGGCAAAGCCGTCCTCGCCATAGAGGCGGATCTGGCCGGTATTTCTGAGCGGGGCCGTGGCAGCGTCGAGATAGGTGACCATTTTGTCCGTGTAGCGGGTAGGGCCCTGCAAGAGAGCCGACGTGAAGATCTCCCCAGATTTGGCACTTGAGGGCAAAAGGTTCAAGGAAGAACTGCCCGATGCACCCGCACAGTTCGAGATATTCGCCTTGCATGGGCGGTTCAGCGACCCAAGTGACGACACATTTCTGGGCCAAAAGCCGGTCAAAGCAACTTTTGACGACGAACGGCGTTGCTGCGGTGGCGCCAGTTCGGGAGACAGGAAATGGACAGACTGCAATTCGAGGTGCCGGTGCGCATAGCGCCCGCGCCCGGCCTGCCGGTCGAGGAGATCTACGGCGTCGAACAGGCGCTCGATTTTCTCCAGGACTGGCCTGCGCGCCGTCAGGGCCCGATCTACCAGAAAGCCTTCAACGCCTGCTTTGGGGCCACGGTAGACGTGGTCAAGACCGAGGATGCTTGCCGGGCGTTCATGGCGTTTTGCCGGGCCAGCGGACTGATGGCCAGGGATATGATGACGCCGCGCAAGCGCGGCGGTGAGGCGAGGGCGCTCCAGGCCTAAGGGCCGCCGCCGTTTCGCCTGCCCCCCACTGCAACCAATGAAGCGCGTTTGACGCACAGGCGATGTCGCGAGCGTATCGTTGCGTCCCCGCACCCACGTCAGCGCCGTTAAGCTTCCGTTTCCACCTTCCCGGCTACGCCATTGCTTGTTGGCAATGGTTGATTCGTTGCGTCAGTCTCATGGTTCGGAAGATGTCCCCAGAAAAAATCCGTGCATTCCCGATCGACCGTCAGGTATTCTTGGTCAGAGAGGTTGCTGCCAAGCTCGGCAACCTGCATGGCGAGACCGCCACCTCGTTCTGGAGGGCCAAGGCGTCGGAGTTGCTCGATCTTGTGGTCGGCTCCGGCAGGGACAGAACAGCAGCCAGCGATGAAGTGCGCAGGTTTTTCCAAGCCGTGCAAAGAGAGATGTCGGCCGGGGTGGTTGCGGAGCCGATGCCGATTCTTTCCGCTTGAAGAAAATCCTGCACAGCTTTGGCTTCCCACTGCATTCTCCAACAGTGCGAGCAGCAACACATCGGTGTTTGCTGCCTTCGACGGCAAGTTCGCTGATCGGGTGCGAACCCATGGCTGCCTATCGCAGGCGGATGCTCTAGGACATCGATGCTCTCTCTCGCCGCCTCCCGCTGGCCCTAGCCCTTCTCGCTTGCCAGGAAGTGCGCTCGCGCGTTGATCAGCCAGCGAAGCACTTCTTTTTTGAAGCCAATGGACCACTGCTCAAAAATGCACCGAACTTTTTAGCCATTCGTTCATTTATGCGTGCTTTCTAATCTAAGCCATGGCCTTGAATAGCTTCACCCGTGTTCGGCTTGTAATGGACGCCATGCGCCGGAGCACGGGCGCAAATGTCGCCACCATTTTTGCCCTCACCTTGCCGGTCGTTGTCGGCGCTGCGGGCTTCGGCGTCGAGACCTCCTATTGGTACTACAACAGCCTGAGATTGCAGGCGACGGCCGATGCAGCCGCCTATGCCGGAGCGCTCGAACAGATTTCGGGTTCCGACAAGCCGACGATCGTCGCGGCTGCGACCCAGTCCGCGGCGTCGAACGGGCTGGGCTCGGGCACGATCGTCGTCAATACGCCGCCCGCGTCCGGACCGAATACGGCGAAAAAAGCGGTCGAGGTGATCGTCGGCCAGAAGCTCGACCGGATGTTCACCCTGATCTTCACACAGGAAAAGGTTCCCGAACAGGCGAGGGCGGTGGCCGTCATTACCGATGCCTCGAGTGCTTGCATGCTCGCGCTCGATCCGTCCGCGTCGCAGGCGGTGCTGTTTTCCGGCAGCACCAGCGTTAAGCTCACCGGCTGCTCGGTCATGTCCAATTCCATCGCCTCCGACGCCATCAAGCTTCAGGGCGCGGCCGGTCTGCAGGCCGATTGCCTGATATCGGCGGGCGGTGTCTCTCTCAGCAATCCCGTCACCACCGTCTGCGCGGCCCCGATCACCCAGGCACTGCCCGCCGGCGATCCCTTTGTCGACCTGCCGGCCCCGGTGGCCGCGACCCCCTGCCTGAACGACAACAAGGCGACGCTCGGTCCAGGCACCTATTGCAGCGGCATGAACCTGAAGGGCAACGTCACGCTTTCGCCCGGCGTTTATGTCGTCCAGGGCAATCTCAAGATAAACGCCAACGCGGCCATCACCGGCGCCGGGGTGACCATCTTCATGTCCGGCAGCTCGACCGTCAGCATGAATGGCAATGCGTCCGTGAAGCTCAGCGCGGCGACTTCGGGCACCTACTCAGGCGTTCTGTTCTACGGCGACAGGACCGGCATGAGTGCATCCAGCACATTCAACGGCACAGCGGACTCGCTTTTGACCGGGGCCATCTATTTCCCCAAGCAGCAAGTGAGCTATCTTGGCAACTTCTCGGGCAATGGCGGCTGCACCAGGGTCGTCGCAAATACGATTCAATGGTCCGGTAATTCAACCATCAATCAGGATTGCTCGAGCCTCGGAGTGCCCAACATTCCAGCCGCGCGGTCCGTGGCACTGTCCGAGTAGCTCCGTGGGGCGCCGGTCGATGCCGATCCTCGGCGATGATTCGGGCGTTGCGGCGGTCGAGTTCGCGATGGTGCTGCCCATTCTGTGCCTGGTGCTGCTTGGTATTCTGGACGGCTGGTCCTACATAACGAGTTCACTGTCGATGCGCGCCGGTGTGAAGACGGCCGCGAACCTGGTCATGAGCGGATCGACCGATGATGCGGCGACCCAGGCCCTTGCCATTGCGAGCTGGGAAAATCGGCCGGAAGACGGCCAGGTCACGCTAAGCCACATCCGTATGTGCGGGACGACCGTGGTCGACGCTTCCACCATGTGCAGTGGGCCCAAGGTGCCGTCGATCTATGTCCAGATACAGGCATCGGGCACCTGGGTGCCGCCAATTGCCTTCGGCGCCTTTGCCGCTCCCACCGTCATCGGTCACCAGGAGGTGATCCGTGTCCGCTAGGGTAAGCGCGTTGCGGCGGGATCGATCGGGCGGGGCCGGGCTGGAGTTCGCGCTGATCGCCCCCTTCCTTGTCATGCTGCTGTTCGGAATATTCGCCTTTGGCTGGTCGATGCACTCGGTCTCCAGTGTTCGCTATACGCTGGAGACGTCAGCGCGCTCGCTGCAGCTTAAGAACACGCTGACCCAGGCCGACATTCAATCGATCGCCACGCAGAAATTGCAGGCCTTGGGGTTCAAGGACGTGAACGTCACGATCGCCATCGACCCGGTGAGCGGCGGCTTCCGCATGGCGCATCTGACCGCCGCCTATGCCTTCGTCATCGACTTCCCCTACTTCAGTTCCTTCCCGATCAACTACGCGACAACCGTTACCGTGCCGCTGCTTGGCAGCGGCTAGGCTGTGGCCTGATAGCCTCGCGCGCCGGGGCTCTGCCAATGCACCGGTTTGGCGGTCGTGGCGCAAGCTTGGCACTCGGCCTGCTTTTTATGGCACGGGGCTAGCTAATATATTCGTTAGTGCTAATATTAAGATTACGTTACGTCATGTTCGACCATCTGTCGGGTGCAATGTGGGGGTTCCAATGAGAGTGGCTGTATTGTGCGCGGCTGTTGTTTTCGCTGCGACCGGTGTCGCTGTTGCCAAGGAAAAGAAGGCGGCGGTCAGTGACGCTGCCGCCTTGTGTTCCACGAAACCGTCGACCAAGAAGCCCGTTGCAAATCTGGACTGCGGTTTCACCGGAACCGCCAAATCGGAAGATAGCGGGGCAAAGGCAGAGCCGCGTCTCGGATACGACTCCAATCCGTGGATCATAACAGGCTTTTGACTTTGCACTGTCGGATGCCGGTTGAAGCGCTGAAGAGGGTCGTCTTGAGCGGCGCGCGACCCGTTCTCATGTAGGCTCCCGCACGCAAACTAGGCAAATAAATACGGACTTGCCACTCGGGGCTTCGCCCCGTTGTCGCAATGCCGTGAAAGCCCAACTCGACCGTGCAATAAAAAGCCCGCCACGGGGGCGACCTGCGGCGGGCTCTTGGAGCGGCTACATCCCTTAGGAATCGACCACTTTGTAGCAGGATTATGACCCGTGTGGCCGCGTTGGCCTATGGTGTGATCGCGGAAGACTGCGCGTCAGTTGAAGAGAGCAGCAGAGAGCCAAGCGAAATTGCCGACATTGGGAGGGAGGTTTGCGCCAAACGCAAATTTTTCTGGTACGCCCAAGGGGAATCGAACCCCTGTTACCGCCGTGAAAGGGCGGTGTCCTAACCGCTAGACGATGGGCGCGCTCAGACGAAGCGGCTTATACTGGCGTTGTGCGCAACCGGCAACCCGTCAGGTGCCACCTTGGACAACTTTTTTCCAGGCCTGCCAAATCAACGGTTTGCCGAGGGCTGGCAGGCTTGACGATTAGCGGCGACACCCATCGTTTCGTCATCCACGGGCGGAGCAAGGAGCGCTCCGTCGCGAAGACCCGAGGATGACGAAGTTGGGGACGCTTCAGCCTATCTCGAATGTTCAGGAGGCTGGAACGATATTGCCGGAACGGCCTTGGCGGCTGACAGGCGTAGGCCGTCAAATAGCGCTGCTAGCCGTCACCGCCGCTGCGCCGGCGGCAGCGCCAGTTCCAGTCGCGCTCGGGACCGACGTCGACGTGAACCGATTCTGTGTGGCAGTATGTGCCGACACCGCCGCGACCGGGCATGCTTCTGATGTAGCTCGCCAGTTCCCATTTCGAAACGCCGGGAACCTGGATGTCGGCGGCGGCGCAATACATGTGCAGCGAATTCTTGGCGCCGTTGGCGCGCCGGTTGCGGGCCGGGTCGCGATAGCCTGACGTCACCGTCATCTTGCGGCCGTAGTGGCCTTCGATCGTCTTCAGCACGCGCACCAGCGACGGCTTCAGGCAGGCCACATCGACGCTTTCGTTCTGCTTGAGCAGCCCGTTGGGCGCCAGCCGGGCCATGCCGGCGGCGGACGCAACCTGATAGGAGCCGCCCACTGGCCCCTCATCCTCGTTGAGGTCGACGTCGCTTTCGTCATCGAGGCCCGACTTGCGCTTGATCTCGAACAGGGCCGTCTGGCGCACGCCGGGCAGGGCATCGCTGCCGGTGATGTGACCGCTATCGCCACCGAGCGAAGCCAGTTGTACCGGCTTGGCCGTGGAATCGGCCGAGGCAAGCGTGATGATCGGTTTTGCCGCTGCTGGCGTCGCTTTTGCCTGCGCCGGGGGCTGCTCGCCCGTCCGGGCGTTGCTGATGAGGGGGGCTGGTGTCGCCGAGGCTGGCGTTGCGCCAAACATCGAGGCGAGGAAGCCTTTCTTCTTTGGTGCTTCGGCCTGCGGCATCTCGCCAGCCGTCACATAGACCGGGTTGTTCATGGCCGGAGCGGCAGCGGGCTTCGGCGCCGCCACGTCGCCGTCGGCCGCGGCAATCTGCTGGGCTACCGCATCGGTCTGCTGCGCGGTCTGTGCCTGCTGCGTCAGCGACTGCGGCGTGTTTCCAACGATGGTTTCGGCGCCCGCCGGCATGGTCAGCGGAAAGGCAGCTCCCGGTTTGGACACAGGCACATAGGCGACCTTTTCAGGCAGCGCCGTGTCGCTTGCCGTCATCACGGTCGTCTGCTCCGTCGTGACATCAGACGAATCGGAGGCGGCGATCGCCTTGCCGCTGGAGGCCGCGTTTACGTCCGATGCGGTGGCATTGTAGCCGGGCATTCCGACCGACATTGCCGGGTCGCCAGCCGAAGTGCAGGAGGCCAGAAGCAAGGAGCAGAGCGCTGCCACAATGGCGCGGCGTTCTCCCTTTGCGAGGCTCCATCCTGCTGATTTCAAAGTCAAATTCCCCCTCGATGTCCGGTCGGCATATCTTGGCGCGGCATGCATGCGTCGCTGCCAAGGTGACCTTTGTCTCCGATCCGGAAACGAGACCTGTGTCAAATCCGCAAGCCTGGAAGTATTTTTGCAGTGATTGCCGAATTACGGCCGCTTGATGGTTGACGACACCATTTCGCCCGCTTTTGGCGGCCCGTCAACTCACCACACATTACAGTCCGTTACACACGGACCTTCACATAGGTGCCCGGAGCATCACCCAAAGTTTTCATATGCTTGCCCGGTTTGCGGGCAGGCACGCGGGTGTTGTCCTTGGCCTCTATCCAGCCTTGCCAGTGCGGCCACCAGGATCCTGGATGGTCGGTGGCATTGGCTATCCACTGGCTGAAGTCGCCCGTCGGCGTAGCCCCGGTCCAATACTGGTATTTGTTGGATGCCGGCGGATTGACGACACCGGCGATATGGCCCGACCCCGCCATCACATACTCGACCGTGCCGCCGAAATATTTCGAGCCGAGGAACACCGAAAGCGCCGGCGCGATGTGATCTTCCTTGGAGGCGAGGTTGTAGACCGGGATGGTGATGTCGCCGAGCGAGACCGTGCGGCCCGCCAGTTCCATCGTGCCTTGCGAAAGGTTGTTCTCGAGATAGCAGTTGCGCAGGTAGAAAGAGTGGTTGGCTGCGGCCATGCGGGTGGAATCGGCATTCCAGTAGAGCAGGTCGAAGGGCAGGGGATCCTTGCCGCGCATGTAGTTGTTGACGACATAGGGCCAGATCAGGTCGCCTGAGCGCAGCATGTTGAAGGCGGTCGCCATCTTGGTGCCGTCGAGATAACCCTTTTCGCTCATCGACTTTTCCACTGCCGCGACCTGTTCTTCGTCGACGAACACCTTCAGGTCGCCGGCATAGGTGAAGTCGACCTGCGTGGTGAAGAAGGTCGCCGACTTGATGCGGTCGTCGCCCTCTTGCGCCATCAGCGCCAGTGCCGCCGCCAGGAGCGTGCCGCCGACGCAATAGCCGATCGCGTTGACGTCGCGTTCGCCGGTGGCCTTCTCGACCGTGTCGAGGCCGTATTGCAGACCCTCGCGGATATAGGCTTCCCAGCTCTTGGTGCCGTGGCGCTCGTCCGGATTGACCCAGGAGATGACGAACACGGTGTGGCCCTGTTCAACCGCCCAGCGAATGAAGGATTTCTGCGGGTTCAGATCGAGGATGTAGAATTTATTGATCCATGGCGGGCCGATCAGCAG
>NZ_RZRW01001050.1:0-1184 GCF_003998745.1 Mesorhizobium sp. M7A.F.Ca.US.014.04.1.1
CATGCAGTGTGGGAAAGGGATGGAACAATTCGCACCGGGCGACTTGGTCGCCAGAGTGCCGGCGGATAGGCGTGCAACCTGGTTCGTATCAGCGAAGGCCTCGTGCGCAGGCCGCAAATCCGAAAATGTCCAGGAAGGGAAATCCATTATGATCTCGACCCGACGTTCGTTGCTCAAGATGGGTTTGGCGGGGCTGCTTGTTCCCCAGGGGCGCGTTGCATCCGCAGACGAGAAGAAGGGGCAGTCGTTCGAAGCCTGGCGACACGATTTCGAAGCCTCCCTTCCAGCACGCATGGCGGCCGCCAAGGTCTCAGGAGCCGCCGTCGCCATCGCCTCCAGAGACAGCGCGACGCGCTACACCGCGGCCTTCGGGTTTGCCGATCTGGCGCAAAACCGCAAATTGACCGCGGACACGCCAATGCATTTGGCTTCGGTCAGCAAACTGGTCACCGCCACGGCCCTGGTCCAGTTGTTTGAGCGGAAGGGCTACGATTTGCACGATGACATCAACAAGTTCATCGACTTTCGGATCAAGAACCCTCGCCACCCGAGCTTGCCGATCACGCCGCATCAGCTGATCACGCACACATCCAGTATCTCGGATAAAGGCTACGACGATCTGGACGTGGCCACCGACGGAGATCCGACGCAAAGCCTGAAGGGCTTTCTAAAGGACTATCTTGTTGAGGGTGGCGCATACTATTCGCCTACCACGTCGTTTTTCCCAGCCAAGCCAGGCAATCGATGGAGCTACTGCAATGTCGGGGTGGCGTTGGCAGGTTATGCGGTCCAGTGCATCAGCAAGCAGAGCTTTTCCGCGTATACCCAGAAGAACATATTCGAACCGCTGGGTGTTCGAAATGCGCATTGGTATCTGAAAGAGTTTGCACCAAACGTTCTCGCCAAGCCTTATGAATATGTGAAAGGCGCGTTCAACGAGCTGCCGCAGGAGGGATATCCTGATGTCCCGTCTGGAATGCTTCGTTGCTCGGTAGCCGACCTCACAAAAATCCTGCGTGGCATGCTTGGCGGAATAACCGGCCAGTGCGCGATTTTGTCGCCACGCGCAGTAGCCGCCATGTTGCACGACCAGGTCGATCCGGAACTGGTTTCGTACCAGGGGCTGGGCTGGGTTTCTGAGCCGATCAACGGGCACGATTTCGTCGGGCATTCCGGCAGCGACG
>NZ_RZRW01001051.1:0-1181 GCF_003998745.1 Mesorhizobium sp. M7A.F.Ca.US.014.04.1.1
AGCCTGGACCGCGTGGCCGAGGCCGCCGGCCTGACCCGCCGCACCTTTACCCGTCGCTTTCAGAAATCGATCGGCGCCAGCTTTGGCGATTGGCTGACCAGCCAGCGGATCGAACTGGCGCAGCGTTTGCTGGAAGCGACGGAGAAATCCATGGACATGATCGCCTTCGAAGCCGGCTTCGGCAGCGCCACCTCGCTGCGCCAGCATTTTTCGGCACGGCTCAAGACATCGCCTGCGCAGTATCGGCGCGAGTTCTCCAGGCGGGTCGATCAGGAAGAGCGCATGACGTATGTCCTGTCGTCCTGACCTGTTCAGCCCCGCTTGACCGGCCGCGCCGGATTGCCGATCACCGTGGCGTTCGCCGCCACGTCGCGCGTCACCACCGCACCGGCGCCGACGATGGCGCCTTCACCGATGCTGACGCCGCCAAGGATGACGGCTGAGCCGCCGATCCAGGCATTGGCGCCGATCTCGATCGGTCGGGCGATCTCCAGTCCGGCCTGCCGCCCACTGGCCTCCTTGTGGTGCTCGGCGCAGTAGATCTGCACGTTCGGGCCGAGCAGCGTTGCCTTGCCGATGCGCACGCTCGCCGTGTCGAGGATGGTGCAGCCGGTATTGAGGAAGACGCCGTCGCCGAGAAAGATGTTGAAGCCATAGGCGCAGTGGAACGGCGCCTCGATACGGGCGCCCTCGCCGGCTCTTCCCAGCAGTGCCTTCAGACCCGGCCCGAGATTGCCGCGTTGACGAGGCGGCAGCAAGTTGTGCTCGAACACCGCATCGCGCGCTATCATCCGCAACGACTCCAGTTCGTCATCGATGCAGGTATACCATTCGCCGGCCACCATTTTCACGCGCTCGCTCTCAGCCATGATGCGGTCTCCAGTTCACGTCCTTGCAAAGCACAAGTGCAGCCAAAAGCGCCGATGCCAGTACTGGTCAAATATTGGACCTATGGTAGCCTGTGACTCAAGGCCGTCTTGGCCCGTGATCGAGGGGGATCGACCATGCTCTACATTCTCGCACTTCTGATCGGCGTCATTGCCGGTCTTCGCGCCATGACGGCGCCGGCCGCCATTGCCTGGGGCGCTTATCTCGGCTGGCTGACGGTTGCCGGCACTTGGGCGAGCTTCATGAGCCATTGGGCGGCTGTCGGCATCTTCACCATCCTGGCCATCGTCGAG
>NZ_RZRW01001052.1:0-1181 GCF_003998745.1 Mesorhizobium sp. M7A.F.Ca.US.014.04.1.1
GGAAGGGGGTCGCCATGCGGAGCGATAGGGGAGGCATGGGGCGGTGGGCGGCGGTGGCTCCCCTATCCTGTCTCCGCATTTGTTCGCAGACAGGCAGCGTAAGCTCGAGCAGACGCCGGCAATCCACTGTTCAGCGTGGTGTATACATCGTCAACGAAGCTTTTGGAGGTATGATGCAGCGTTGTCAGGAGGTGCGAGCAAACCCAACCACCGCCTATCGTATGAGACCCGCCGAATTAATCGCAAGAGCGCGTGCAACCAACACAGTGCGCGGTAACCGAGGATATCTATAGCCTGGTGCGGCACGGGCATGCGCCTTAGTTCGGGCCGCTCGCGCGGGTCAAACCAGTTTGGAGTCCCGTCTTCTCAACGTAAAAATTTACCGAAAAAATTAACTTATGTTAGAGAATGCTAATAAATAGCTCCTACACTCCCGAGGCTGCTTTAGATGTCAGCAGCCACGTTGCTTGAGGTTCGCAATCAGCCTTGAGCGTGGAAAAGGGGTCGGGTACCAAAACTTCCAATTCTAAGAAAGGGCACTTATCGGGCGCCACAGGTACCTTCGTTGGGGAAGGGTGAGTATCGGTATGGTTTCTACAGCAGGACTGCACAGTTACGGTTCGTCAAATCGATCAAGAGTTCCGTCCAGCGGCACAGAAAATCTCCACCAAGAAGCAGGTAAGCAATACCTTCTCATGCTGGACGGGAGGGCCTTGGACCGCGAGTGTCTCGCTTCGGCGCTTGAGGATCATGAATTGGGCATGGTGGTCGTCGCCATGGGTTCGATCGAGGAATGGCGCATAAGGAAGGGTTCGGCTTCTCCCCTTTCAACCATACTCTTCAACCTCGGCGGCCGGAAGGTCACCGATCACGGCATTGCAGAAGAAATCAGGCATATTTCGTCCGAGTTCAAGGCCGTTCCGGTGGTCATCCTGGCCGACACCGAAGATCTTGCACAGGTGCTGACGGCTCTCGAATGCGGCGCACGCGGTTACATTCCGACTTCGGTCGGGATCGATGTGTGTGTCGAGGCGATCAACTTGGCTGCAGCCGGAGGCATCTTCGTTCCGGCCAGTAGTGTCCTTTCCATGCGGCACCTGATAAAATCAGGCAACTGCGACGCCCGGCCCTTGACGGGCGTCGCAGTTGCCTGATTTTATCAGGTGCCGCATGGAAAGGAC
>NZ_RZRW01001053.1:0-1180 GCF_003998745.1 Mesorhizobium sp. M7A.F.Ca.US.014.04.1.1
GTGCTGATCCATCCCTTCTCAGGTCTTCTGTCGGCCTATGGCATCGGCCTGTCCTCGGTCTTTGCCTCGCGCCAGCAGGCGCTGCTGAAACCGCTTGCCGAAGAGTCCAGAACGGAGATCGGCACCCTCATTGCCATCTTGAGGAAAGCCGTTGTCGCAGAACTCGCGGCGCAAGGCATCGGCGAGGATACGGTCGCCACGAAGCCGGTGCTGCACATTCGCTACGACGGCACCGACACGACACTGCCGGTGAATTTCGAGGCGGATTCGATTTTCCAGGCCAGGCGCGATTTTGAAATCGCCCACAAGGCGCAGTTCGGTTTCGTCTATGACGACAAGCCGATGATCGTCGAGACCGTCGGCGTCGAAGGCACCGACACCGGCGGCACTGGGCGCGACGAAACTGAATCGCGAACCGAAGACCTTGCCGTAAGCCCTTCACAGACCCGCGAAATCTTCACCGAGGGAGAGTGGCGCACTTCACCCATCTTCCGCCGCGAGGCGCTGAAGCCGGGAAACAGGGTTGCGGGACCTGCCTTGATTATCGAGCCGAACCAGACAATCGTCATCGAGCCGGGCTGGCTGGCCGAAATCACCGCCAGGAACCACGTGCTCCTGCACCGCGTCGAGAAAAAGCGCCGGCAGGCAGCGCTCGGCACCGAGGCCGATCCGGTCATGCTGGAGGTCTTCAACAACCTCTTCATGTCGATCGCCGAGCAGATGGGCGTCACGCTGCAGAACACCGCCTATTCCGTCAACATCAAGGAACGGCTGGATTTTTCCTGCGCCGTCTTCGACCGGACCGGCGCGCTGGTCGCCAATGCGCCGCACATGCCGGTGCATCTCGGCTCGATGGACCGCTCGGTCGAAACCATCATCCGGCTGAATTCCGGCGACATCCACCCCGGCGACGTCTTTGCCCTCAACGCACCCTACAATGGCGGCACGCATCTGCCGGACATCACTGTCGTGACGCCGGTCTTCGATGATGCCAAGGAAAGAATCCTGTTCTGGGCCGCCTCGCGCGGCCATCACGCCGATATCGGCGGCACGGCACCCGGCTCGATGACGCCGCTCGCCACCACGGTCGACGAGGAAGGCGTGCTGTTCGACAATTTCCGCATCGTCGACCGTGGCCGCTTCCGCGAGAAGGAGCTGGAAACGCTGCTCACCGATCACC
>NZ_RZRW01001054.1:0-1178 GCF_003998745.1 Mesorhizobium sp. M7A.F.Ca.US.014.04.1.1
ACCTAGTACCGCTCGGCCTGAACGGCGGCAGACCGATCTTCGAGCCGGTCGGCCGCAATACCGCGGCCGCCGTCGCCATAGCCACCCTGCAAACGATCTCCGAATATGGAGCCGACGCCCTTGTGCTCGTGGTCCCCTCCGACCATCAGATATCGACGACAACGCAATTCTGGGAAACCGTCAAGGCCGGCGTGCCTGCCGCCGATTCAGGAAAGATCATCGTGTTCGGGATCAAGCCGACGCATCCCGAAACCGGATATGGTTACATCGAGACCACGGCAGATGCTGACGCAGTAGCCTCGGTTTCGCGCTTTGTCGAAAAGCCGAACGCCAAGTCGGCTCGCAAATACATGTCTTCGGGACAATTCTACTGGAACGCCGGCATTTTCCTCTTTCGAGCCGACACCATGCGGGAGGCTTTTCTCGAGTTCCAGCCCGACATCTGGGACGCCGCGGAACGGGCTTACAAGGGAGCGCGGACCGACGTCTCGGGCCTTTATTTGACACAAGGCTTCTACTTGGCCGTCCCCTCGACCTCGATCGACTATGCAATCATGGAGCATGCGCGCGACATCGCAATGGTTAGGGCCTCGTTCCACTGGACCGACCTTGGCTCATGGCAATCCCTAATGGAGGCCAGCCCCACGGACAGCAACGGCAATGTCACAATGGGCGATATCGTCGCCATCGATTGCCAGGACTCTTACTTCAGAAGCCAGGGCAGACTGCTGACCGTCGTCGGGATGAAGGATGTTGCGATCGTGGCGACGCCAGATGCGGTATTCGTCGCACCCGTCAGCCACAGCCAGAACGTGAAAAAAATCGTCGAACAGCTGGAGAAGAGCGGACGCCTCGAAACGAAATTTACTGCCTCCGAAGACCGGATCATCATCAGTGGCTCATGGCGCAAGCGCGTGGAGCACTGGCTCTTCGAAGAAACCCTGCCGCTGTGGTCCACCGCTGGCGTCGACGATGTTTACGGCGGCTTCCATGAGGCCCTGGGCTTCGATGCGAGGCCATTGGGCAAACCCAAGCGCATGCGCACTGCGGCTCGCCAGATTTACGCTTTCGCAGTCGCCAAGGAACGTGGCTGGACTGGTCCGGAGGACAAACTCATCGAACACGGTATCGACTTCATCGCAAGATTCGGCCGCACGAACCGCGGCGGGGGGGGGCGA
>NZ_RZRW01001055.1:0-1178 GCF_003998745.1 Mesorhizobium sp. M7A.F.Ca.US.014.04.1.1
CCTCGCGGTTCATGCCGCGCGTCACGGCGAGGAACAGCGGCGCCAGGCCGGGCGGATCGATGGTCACGAGAATGGTGACGAACGCGTTGAACAGGCTGTCGAAACTCGGCATCTCTGACCCTCCCGCCGGGCCGTGCCCGTACCAGGATAATTGGTAGAGCAAAGCCCGTTCGGTGGGAACTGTTCGTGAGAAAGTGGTTGATGCCGGCGAGACAGCGGAGGGCGCACAGGGTCGCGACGCTTTGATTCCGGGCTGCTGCATTCTTCGGCGATCAAACCGCTCGGCGCGCCAGGAACTCGACCTCCAGCCGCCATGTCGCGCCATTGTCGTGCGAGCGCTCGCCCAGCCATCGGAAGGCGTTTTCGGTGATGCGTGAAAAGCCCCAGCGTACGGAGCTACCGGTGCCGTCGGCGCCCACTTGCACGATCGTGTCACCCTCGGCGCGGCCGAGCTGGCGGCTGAAATACTGGTTGGGCGGGTCGCTCCAGAAGATGTGCCAGGCATCCGCGCCGGGATCATAGACGCGCAGCGTCGTGCCATAAAAAGTCCATTTGCCGAGCGAAGGCTGGGAACCAGTGTCCCGCGCGGGCAGGATCCAGACGTCCTGGATCGCCCGGCCTTCCAGCACCCAGCCGAAATGCACCTCGCCACGCCCTGTCAGCACCGTTCCGTCCTCGAGGTGGCGCGAGGCGTCGAAAGTCCAGGCGCCGACGAAGCGGCCGTAAAGGCTCAGTTTTTCGGCAAGGCCTTCGATCGGTCCGGGGCTATGCAGGGCATCGGCAAACGAAGATTGATCGAACATGGTTGTGGCCTCTTCTTGTCAGGAGATTGGGAGGGAATAGGCGGTTACGAGGTTCTGGGCTTGGGAAAAATTGCTATATTCCGGTCATGACAGCGACCACGCATACGCTCGCATCCGGACCCGGCTGGCATGTGGCGGATGTGATCTGCACGGCTAGCGCCGGCGACCGGCCGTTCGAGGAAGCGCATCAGGATTTCTGTGTCGCCGCGGTCACCAGCGGCACGTTTCGCTACCGTGCCCAGCAAGGCACGGCGATGCTGGCGCCCGGCGCGCTCCTGCTCGGCAATCCCGGCACATGTTACGAATGCGGGCACGAGCATGGCAGCGGCGACCGTTGCCTCTCGTTCCATTTCCGGCCGTCCTACATGGAACGGA
>NZ_RZRW01001056.1:0-1175 GCF_003998745.1 Mesorhizobium sp. M7A.F.Ca.US.014.04.1.1
CTCGCGCACATGGTCGGCAAAGAGCCCGCCGCCGGGCACGATGACGATCGGCAGCCTGGAACCCGCCAGCGCTGCGATCCAGCTCTTCATCTCCGCCGCATGGGCCGTGCTGCCGCCAAGCTTGACGATGGCCCGTCGAAGCATTTCGGGGCGCTCCTGGCGCGGCCGGAAAACAACGCTTCGGTCTTTTCGGCCAGCAATGCCGGAGGCAGCACCGCGTCCCGCCGATTGGCGCTTGCGTTCGATCTCAACGCCGACGCCGCCAGGGCCGAGCTCGAGCTTTTCCACCCTAACCGTGACGCGCACGACACGCTGGTTCTCCAGCACGTGCGCTGCCACCTGCTCGGCCAAAGCCTCGCTGAGCTGGATATGGCCCCGCGCGACGATGGTGCGAATGCCGTCCATGATGATGTCGTAGGAGAACACATGGCGCATGTCCTCGGGATGGTCGGTGATTTGCAGCACATCGGCGATCACATCAAAGCGCACTTTTTGAGTATGGCCATGCTCGAAGCTGTAGGCACCGATCTGGACCGGCAGAACAAAATCCCGCACAAAAATCCTGTCCGTGCCCAGTGTCGGGTCGGTGTCCGGCGAATAGCCTCTCGCTGCCAACAGGCGATAGTCGATACTCGATTGATCGCCGGTCCCGGATTCCGCTGGGATCAACTCGCGAATCTGCGAGACCGCCTCGGCGCTGATCGAACTCGTGCGACCGGAATGGCCACACAGCGCCCCCCGAAAGCCGAGAAAATCGGGAGCGAAAGGCAATAGGCGCGGAATATCCGGAGCTTCCAGCGATCCACTCAGGCCGACCATCAGACCGAGCGATTTCGTTCGATCGACGAATCCCGGAATACGCTCCGGCGGCAGATGATCGAGCAGCCGGCCCTTCCCCTTTTGCGCGGTATCAACCATCACGCCGTGGAAGCGATGCCTGGCGAACATCGGCAGAAGCTCGAAGTCCGGCGCCAGATCGGCAAACAGCACGGCAATCAGCTTCGTTCGTGCGGCGAGCGGTTCAAGCGCCTGTGCGCAGGCAGAGATATTTGCCGAAGGAAAAAATCCGATCTTCACATAGTCGACGCCGGTCGCCGCGATCTCTTCGGCCTTGATGCGGATCGTTTCGGGTTCCATCGGCAGGTCGCCGCAGACAGCGCTGACCGGAGCCCGAC
>NZ_RZRW01001057.1:0-1175 GCF_003998745.1 Mesorhizobium sp. M7A.F.Ca.US.014.04.1.1
GTTCGGCTGAAATCCAAGGGCAGCAGCGGATCACGCCTCTTTTGCCATTCATCGCCATAGGTGCCCGCATGTTTGACGCGCGGCATCCAGTGCCGCGCAACTGGACCGAAACCTGCTGGCCGGCCGCTTTGGTGATCGCGATAGGGTGCGTCAGGATACTCGAAGTTGGGGCCGGTCCTGCCGATCAAATGTCGTGCATCGACGGCGAAGCCGGTTCCTACGGGGTTTCGTCGGTCCCAATCGGGCGTGGAGGCCTGAGTGTCCGTGCCGCCAAAAGTTCTCCGCCAAGAAATCGGAATCCGAATGAAAGGCTCGGGTCGGCTCATACGCACCAGTACCGGCCCCGGCATAAAAATACGGTCGCCAATCGCACGCACGCTCTTGTCCAACACGTTGCCTATCTTGATACGCGCCATCGACTCGATATTCGGTCGCTGATCAGGCGCATATACGTGGCCTTCTACAAGGACATCGGTGTGCTTCTTTTCAATGACGAGATCGTCGTCATCAAGTAATTCCAGGGCGTCAGCGCTGTGGATAGGGGCCATATTAACAGGAACCTGATCCTTCAGAAGCTGCTGCTTACCGTCGAGGTCAAGTTCGAACGATGCTTTGATCGCGATCAGCCACCATTCGTGGCCGTGTTCGTCGCGGGTCCAAGCTTCCTGGGCCGCAAATGGCGTCTCGTTCCAGAGATTCCACATCGGTCAACAGATCTCCCCACTGACGGCAAGGAGAGATTCGAGGATTTTGGTGGGTTCCTCCGGATCGACGTCGTAAAGGTCGGAGGTTGCGGTCCACACGACCATGCCGTCGATCGCTTCCCCGCGTTCGTCGCGATCAGGGAAGGGAAAAACCAGCAGCGCCTGGTCGAGCGCGTCCGGCGTCAGCCCGGTCTCCTGGGTTTCAAAACAAAGCGCTTCCATGTCGCGGAACCAGTCGGCCCTACGCGTCATCGTCTCGTCCGCAGAGGACATCATCGCGACGATGCTAAGAGGAAAGCGCCGTCCAACCCGGTCGGCCGAGGGCAAGATTACCCCCGCCGCGTTTCCGAATGCCGCAGGCCCTGAGATGAAACGTAGTGGGATTCGTTCGTCCCAGGCTTTCGAGCCCATCAGCGGGACGAGATGCTGCGCCAGCCAGCGGTCCCAAGCGCGCACAAAGTCGCCCGGCAG
>NZ_RZRW01001058.1:0-1174 GCF_003998745.1 Mesorhizobium sp. M7A.F.Ca.US.014.04.1.1
CCCCTGCCCCATGGCGAATTCCAGCCCGGCTCCTCCGGTGACGACAACTTCCAGAGGACAAAATCGCCGGGATTTTTCTTATGCGCGTCGACGGCGACGCGAGCACCGGCCTGCTGCTCGTCGAGATTGCGCTTCGACAGCTGGCCGTAGTCGGGCATCGACGCCGTGTCGAACAGGACTTCGCCCGCAGCAACATAGGCATGGCCGCGTTCGATCAGGCTTTGAATCAAGGTGATCATGTCAACCTTGCCGTCGGCACGGGGCTCGACGAATTCGGTGGCGCGCGGCTCGACCGTCGGCTCCAGGCAGCCGAGAACCGCCACGTCGCTGTGGAACTGGTCGGCGGTCTTTTCGGTGACCCGCCTGATCGCCTCATTCAACGACAGCGTGCCGGAAGCGATCTCGCCGCCGAAATCGCGCAAAGCGCGCGCATTGATCTTGTCGTCTACGTCGGTGATGTTGCGCACATAGGTGACGTGCGTCTGCCCATAGAGATGGCGCAGCAAGCGGAACAGCACGTCGAAGACGATCACCGGCCTGGCATTGCCGATATGAGCAAAGTCGTAGACGGTCGGGCCGCAGACATACATGCGCACGTTCAGCGGATCGATCGGGACGAAATCCTCTTTCGTCCGCGTCAGCGTGTTGTAGAGGCGCAGGCCCTGCGATGCGTCGGACATTCGTGCCTTCCCGGTTCAGAACTCAATTCGACGAAGCCAGCCCTGCGCGAACGCAAATCAGGCTCCAGCCTGCTGGCCGGGGCGTTTGTCCAATCTGGGGAGAGATGAGGCGAAAACGTCCGGACCAGCGCGAGGCTAGCCAATAATGCAAATGCCACAAATGGCGAAAGACGTTTTCATGGGCGGCTTTATCGCCTTGGCTTGTGTTGCCGTCAAGTCGCAAGTTTCGGCAAAACCGTCGCTGGGTCACAGGTAATGATGCACTGAAACATTTTATTAAACATGTCGGCACAGTCATGAAACATTCGCCGGCTAGATCAGCAGGCGTCACGATTTGGTCAGAATCGGCCATCAAACGCAGACACGAAAATGTTACCAGGGAAGAGAGACATGCCCCGAACCAAGCAGGAAGCCAACCGCGCCAAGCAGCCGGCGCTGGCCAACCACTATCGCGCAATCGGCCCGGCCGCGATCGTCGCCGCCCTTCTCCATTC
>NZ_RZRW01001059.1:0-1174 GCF_003998745.1 Mesorhizobium sp. M7A.F.Ca.US.014.04.1.1
CTGCCGCCGATCAAGCCTGGAGGCGGCCGCATGGTTGAACCGTTGTTCTCCGTGCGCGGGCTGAAGGTCGCGCTGCCCGACATGACGCGCAAGCCACTGATCGGCCGCGCGCCATTGGCCGAAATCCTGAAGGGCCTGGACTTCGACCTGCCGCGGGGCTCGGTGACCGGCATTGTCGGCGAATCCGGTTCGGGCAAGTCGACGCTCGGCCGCGCTTTGGTGCGCCTGCTGGAGCCAAGCGCCGGCAGCATCCGCTTCGACGGCCGCGACATCACCAATCTGCCGGAAGCGGAGCTGCGGCCGCTGCGGCGCAATCTGCAGATGATTTTTCAAGATCCGATGTCGTCGCTCAACCCGCGCTGCACCATTACCAGCATTATCGCCGCGCCTTTGAAGCAGAATGGTCTTGGCGACAACCTGAAGGCGCGCGTCGCCGAGGCGCTGCAGCGTGTCGGCCTGCCGCAAAGTTTCGCCAGCCGCTATCGGCACGAACTGTCGGGCGGCCAGCGCCAGCGCGTCGGCATTGCGCGCGCGCTGGCGCTGTCGCCGAAATTCGTGCTGGCCGACGAGATCGTCTCGGGCCTCGACGTCTCGACGCAGGCGCAGATCCTCACCCTGCTGGAGGAGCTTGCCGCGGAGATGGGGCTGACCGTCGCTTTCATCAGCCACGATCTGTCGGTCATCCGGCGGCTGTGCCGGCAGGTGATCGTCATGCGCGAAGGCGTGATCGTCGAAGCGAGCGCCACCGACACCTTGTTCGACAAGCCGCGGCAAAGCTACACGCGCGATCTCATCGCGGCCATTCCGCTGCCCGAGATCGATGCGAGCTGGCTCGACATTCCTTCCGCAGCCAAGCCGCCGACATGAATGCATACGCACGCCGACGAGCGGGCCTCGGACGTGCGACCACAAAGACCAAGTCCCGCCAAATGGAGAGGACTGACATGAAGACCACAATCGCAATTGCAACGCTCGCCGCCGCGATGCTCGGCAGCGCCGGCATGGCCTCGGCGGATTCGATCCCGGGCATGCGCGGCCACGACCACACCGGGATCACGGTTCCCGACATGAAGCAGGCGGTCGACTTCTTCACCGAAGTGGTCGGCTGCAAGAAGGCGATGTCGTTCGGCCCGTTCGCCGACGACAAGGGCACCTTCATGCAGGATCTCCTGGG
>NZ_RZRW01000106.1:0-12959 GCF_003998745.1 Mesorhizobium sp. M7A.F.Ca.US.014.04.1.1
GGCATAGTGGGCGGCCCGCCACTCGCCACCAGATAGTTCGGTCAGGTTTAATTCCGGCCTGCCGACCGCCTCGGCCACCCAATCGCGCAGCGTGGGAATTTTCGAGCTTTCGGAGAAGGTGCATTCAAACGCCGTCGCCACATGTTTCGGACAGCGCGACCACGTTTCCCGAGCCTCCGGCGACGCTTCGCTGCCCGGGCCGCCTGAATGGCTGGGAAACAGGTGAATGCGGTCCGTATCGACATCCAGTTCACGCAGCCAAACGACAACGGCATGCATCGAACTGCCGGACAGGCCGGGACCCTCGTCGACAACGGCGAAACGCGCCGATGGATTGTTCTTCCAAGCGGTGATCGACCGCGGATCGGCGTTGATGTGCCTGTGGAAGGGATGGCCGATCGGACGAACGCTGAATGGCGCAGGCGCGCCAATCGAGGCCGCCACCATAGCTGCGAGCCCAAGGCCAATGCTGCGGACACCGATAACGCATGTGTTCGCATCGAGCCCCGACTTCTGCGCCGCGTCCAAATAGCTTTCGGGATAAAGCGCATAATGCGCATAACCCTCAGCGGAGCCGGTCAGAACCTCGGCCTGACAGTCGAGCCCGGCCAGCAGCTTGAGAAGTCCCGGATCGATGCCACCGCCAACGTTGAAACCGCTTCGCCACGACTTCGCTACCTCTGCCGCAAGCCCGACCAGCAGCCTGGCGCCTTGCTGTTGCCGTGGCGAAAAAATGTCGATGCCGCAGGTTCCGAAATCGACGTCGGCAAGCGCCTGAACCAGCTCCGACACGCTGATGAACAGTCCGACCAATGCAGCATGGCGTCGGATGCCATGAGACATCCGATCAAGTCTTACGGCCATTTCGCCTGCTGCTTCGCGAAGCTGTTGTGCGTCCTGCGTCCGCTTGTGGTCGCCGTAGACGATCATCGATCGGTTTCCAATGCTTGCCGTGCGGGAACGCATCGGATGCGGCTTCGATCCATGCTGTCTCGCGCAATTTTTCGATGGGTGGAGGAACATTCCGGCAAGCTGATGGTTCGGCGCCAGGAACTTACCTTTGAACAACATAGGGTGGCGGTTTCGTGGGATCGAAAAAGGTTCGTGTTGGTATCGTTGGGGTCGGCAATTGCGCATCCTCCCTGGTGCAGGGCCTCTCGTTCTATCGTCACGCTAAAAGCAACGAACCAATCCCTGGGCTGATGCATGCCGACCTCGGCGGTTACCACGTCGACGACATCGAGATTGTCTGCGCATTCGATGTCGCCAAGAGCAAGGTTGGCCTCGACGTCGCGGAAGCGATCTACGCCGCCCCCAACAACACGTTCCGCTTTGCCGACGCCATGACAACCGGCGTTCGCGTCGAGCGCGGACCGACGCTGGACGGGATCGGCAAATATTTGCGCGACGAGATTGAAGAAGCTCCCGAGCCGGTTGCCAATGTCACCGAGATCCTGCGTGACAGCAGCGCTGACGTGCTGGTTTCCTACCTGCCGGTGGGTTCCGAGGAGGCGACCTGCTTCTATGCCGAATGCGCACTCGAGGCCGGCTGCGCCTTCGTCAATTGCATACCGGTCTTTATCGCCTCACGTCCGGAATGGCGACGGCGCTTTGAGCAGCGCGGGCTGCCGCTGGTCGGCGACGACATCAAGAGCCAGGTCGGCGCGACCATCGTGCATCGGTTGCTAGCCAATCTCTTCCGTGAACGCGGCGTACGCATCGACCGCACCTATCAACTGAATTTCGGCGGCAACACCGATTTTCTCAACATGCTGGAACGCGAGCGGCTGGAATCGAAGAAAATCTCCAAGACACAGTCCGTGGCCAGCCAGTTCGATGTTCCCCTGGAGCCGGGCAACATCCATGTCGGCCCGAGCGACCATGTGCCTTGGCTCACCGATCGCAAGTGGGCCTATATAAGGGTCGAAGGCACGACCTTCGGCGGCGTGCCGCTCAATGCCGAGCTCAAGCTGGAGGTCTGGGATTCGCCCAACTCGGCCGGCGTGGTGATCGATGCGGTACGCTGCGCCAAGCTGGCGCTCGATCGCGGCATAGCCGGCGCGCTGACCGGTCCCTGCAGCTATTTCATGAAGTCGCCTCCGGAACAGTTCACCGACGCCGAAGCGCGGCAGCGCACGCTCGCTTTTATCGCAGGCAAGGACGAGCCTTTGCTCGATGCCGCAGAATGACGACGACCTTCTTTCTGATCCGCCATGCGGCACACGAAAATGTCGGCTCCTATCTGGCAGGCCGTATGGACGGCGTTTGCCTCGGCGATGCCGGTAAGGCGCAGGCAACGCAGCTTGGCTGCCGCATGGCCCGGGAGCCCATCGTCGCGATCTTGTGCAGCCCGCGCGAGCGTACCCGAGAGACGGCGCTGCCAATTGCGCTCGCCTGCGGTGTCGGAGAAATCGCGATCTGCGCCGAACTTGACGAGATCGACTTCGGCGACTGGTCGGGAAAGACTTTCGATGAGCTGAATGGCGACGCCAGCTGGCGAGCCTGGAATGATCAGCGGCAAGTGGCAAGGACACCGAGTGGCGAGACCATGCACGATGTCCAGCAGCGCGTCGTCGCGGTGATGAATGCTGTCCACGAGCAGCATCCGAATCAGTGTGTCGCCCTGGTCAGCCACGCCGATGTGATCAAGGCCGCCGTCTGCAAGGTCCTTGGCTTGCCGGCCGGCGACTGCTTTCGCTTCGACATCGATCCCGCTTCGATCACGACGATCGTATCGGGGGACTGGGGGGCGAAGCTGATCCGATTGAACGAAGTTGCCTGACGAGGATTTGCCGGATGCAGATGGTCATTTTCGGTCTTACCGTCACGTCTTCATGGGGCAACGGCCATGCCACCTTATGGAGGGGACTGATCCGAGCCCTCGCCCGGCGCGGCTGGTCCGTTACCTTCTTCGAACGCGACACGCCCTACTATGCCGGAGCGCGCGATCTTGATCGCCTGGACGGCGGCAACGTCGTGCTCTACCCGGACTGGGAGGACATCCGCCGGGTCGCGGAGCAAACAGTCAAACAATCGGATGTCGTTATTGTCACCTCTTATTGTCCCGACGCCGTGGACGCCTCGCGGCTGGCGCAGCAGGCAGGCCGCGGACTGCGTGTGTTCTACGATCTGGACACTCCGGTCACGCTTGCCCGCATCGAACAAGGTGAGCGTCCACCCTATTTCGGCCCTGAGGGTCTTGCCGATTTCGACCTCGTCCTGAGTTACACCGGCGGCTCGGCGGTCGACGCGCTGAAGACGGTTCTGGGTGCGCGCCATGTGGTGCCGCTCTATGGGCACGTCGATCCCGACCAACACCGGCCGGCAGAGAAGCGGGCCGAATTCGCCGGTGATCTGTCCTATCTCGGGACCTACGCGGCGGATCGCCAGGCCGGCGTCGAAAAGCTGCTGGTCCGCACCGCCGCGCGTCTACCGGATCAGCGCTTCATCATCGGCGGCGCACAGTATCCGCAGGAATTCCCGTGGGGCGACAACATCTTCTTCGTCAGGCATCTGCCACCGGCCGATCATCCGGCGTTTTTCTCATCCTCCCGACTGACGCTGAATGTCACCCGCGAGGCGATGGTGCAAAAAGGCTGGTGTCCTTCGGGCCGGTTGTTCGAAGCGGCGGCATGCGGGGTGCCGATCATAACCGACACCTGGCCTGGCCTGAGCAGCTTCTTCGAACCCGGCAGCGAGATCCTGCTGGCCCACGACACCGATGACGTGGTCGCGGCGCTCGCCTTGCCGGCAGATGAACTCGATGCCATCAAAACCCGTGCGCGCGAACGGGTTCTGGATGAACACACTTCTGCCCGGCGCGCGGCGGAGCTGGACCACATTCTAAACGACGCCTTTCAAAGATCTCCCCGCGAACCGATGATGGAAGCAGTCTGATGTTGGGCATTGTGCCCGCTGCCGGGCGCGGCAGCCGCATTCAACCGCTCGGCTTCTCGAAAGAGCTGCTGCCGGTAGGCAGTCGGATCGATGGACAGACGGAGCGTCCCTGCGCGGTGAGCGAGTACCTGGTGCGGCGGATGGTGCGCGCCGGCGTCGACAAGATCTGTTTCATCATCGGATCGGGCAAATCCGACATTCTCGAATATTACGCCGCCGGCTATGGTGACGCTGCGGCTCTGTTCGTGGTGCAGCCCAACCCTGTTGGACTTTGCGATGCGATTTTTCGGGCAGCGCCTCTCGTCGCGCCCGACGAGACGGTTTTGATTGGTTTGCCCGATACGATCTGGTTCCCCGAGGACGGCTTCTCCTGCCTGCCGGATAGTTCCCTATCGTTTCTGCTCTTCCCGGTGGACCGCCCGGAATTTTTCGATGCCGTGGTTCTCGACGAGGGAGATCGGGTGAAGGAAATTCTGGTCAAGCGGCAAGACGCTGCCACGAACTGGATCTGGGGGGCGTTCAAGATGCCGGGCCGGATCTTGCACCAACTCGCTGCACTCTGGCGTGAACGGGACCGGCGTGACGAATATATCGGCACCCTGATCAATGCCTATCTGGCTGCCGGCGGTGAAGCCCACCGGGTCAAGGCCGGAGTCTCCTACGTCGATGTCGGCACCTTCAACGGCTATCGCACGGCTCTTCGGCTGCTCGAAGAGGGCGTCGCATCCGAACAACGCCAAACCGCCATGCTTGTGGGTGGAGCACACCCGCATGTGCCTGTCGTTCCCGGCGAAGGAGCCTGACCATGCTGCATTCCCATGCCGAAATCCGCCGCCGTATCGATGCTCTCGGCCCATGGTTCCACAACATGGAACTGGCCGGTGTCGAAACCGCTCCCAACCATTTTCTCGGCAATTACCCGCTGATCAAATGGCGCAAATTCGCCGAGGCCATTCCCGCGGATCTGACAGGCAAGACGGTGTTGGATATCGGCTGCAATGCCGGCTTCTATTCCATCGAGATGAAACGGCGAGGTGCTGCCCGTGTCCTCGGCATTGATTTCGATGAGGCTTATCTGGCGCAGGCCCGCTTTGCCGCCGAGATCGCCAATTGCGAGATCGAATTCCAGAAACTGTCGGTCTACGACGTCGGCGCCCTGCGCGAAACATTCGATATCGTGCTGTTCATGGGGGTGCTTTATCACTTGCGCCACCCGTTGCTTGCGCTCGACCTTATCCGTGAGCATGTCGCCGGTGATCTGATGATCTTCCAGTCCATGCAGCGCGGCAGCACCGATCTTCCCGAGATGGAAGAGAACTATCATTTCTGGACGCATGACCTGTTCGACCGGCCGGAATTTCCCAAGCTCCATTTCATCGAGCACCGCTATGCCGACGACCCGACCAACTGGTGGATACCCAATCGAGCCTGCACCGAAGCGATGCTGCGCAGCGCCGGTTTCGAGATCGTTCTGCACCCTGAGCAGGAGGTCTATTTCTGCCGGGCCGCAGGCGACCCGGCCAGTGGCGGTCCCGTCTACCCCCCGAAAGGACAGCGCCATGATTGAAGCCGCGATGATCTGGAACGAGCCCAACAACAAATCGCATTGGGATCCCGAGCTCGACCCCGACTGGAGCCGCTTCGCCAGGATGGCAATCCTGGCGGCGGACGCAATCGCATCTGAAAACCCGGCTTTGACCAAAGTGCTCGGTGGCATCTCGCCGATAGACCCGGGATTCATCACCCGCATGAAGGAATTCGGCGTGCTGGATCATGTCGACGCCGTCGCCGTGCACGGCTTTCCGCTCGACTGGAACCTGTGGCAAATCCAGGAATGGCCGCAGAAGATCGGCGAGATCGCGACCGTCACCGACCTTCCCATCTGGGTCAGCGAAGTCGGCGTATCGACCTTCGGCGCCGAGGAAATCCAGGTCTGGGGGCTCAAGCGAACAGCTGAATTGCTGCTCGGCAATGCACCACGCGTCCAGTGGTACAGCCTCTACGATCTTCCGCGTGAATGGGAAGCAACGACGCGTCACCGCGAAGCCGAAGGCTCCTCTTATTACCGTCATTTCCATATGGGGCTGCTGCGCCAGGACGGCACGCCAAAGCCCGCGCTGGAGGAATTCCTGCGCTATACACCCGCAATGGGACTGGTGCAGTGGTTTCATTTCGAAGATCCGCGGCTGGACGACGCTGTCGCCTGGCTGAAGCGGCTGGGTGTCACCAATATGCGTACCGGGCTTTCCTGGGCGGACAGTTTTCGGCCGAATGCGCTGGACTGGTTCGACCGGCAGATGGAAGCACTCGCCGATTTCGACGTGACGGTCACCTTCTGCTTCACACCTCAGCATCGCGGAATGATGCCCCACCACACCAGCCCGCCACTGGTGCCGGAGGAGTTCGCGGAATTCTGCTCAACCATGATCCGCCGCTATGCGCCTGGCATGACATCCGCCTCGCTCCCCACGCGGCGGGCCTCGGCCGCGTGAAATCGTCATGCTGCCCATGCATCAGATGCCGGACTTCGCAACACCACTGACAGGTGGGGATGCGGCGCAGGGCACCGGGACGCAACCGGCCGCGACACTCACCGTCCTCAATGTCGCCTACCCTCTCGCGCCCGTCGGACCCGACGCTGTCGGCGGTGCCGAACAGGTTCTGTCGATGCTCGATCGGGCGTTGGTTCACGCCGGCCATCGATCTATCGTCATTGCTTGCCGTGGCTCCAGCACGAGCGGCACGCTTGTGGAAATACCGGCCGAAAACGGCATGCTCGACGAGGCGGCGAAGCGCCGCGCGCAAGAGGCCCATCGCAAAGCGATCGCCGCTGCCCGCGCCCGATGGCCCATCGATGTGGTTCATCTGCACGGCATCGATTTCGACGCTTATCTGCCCGACGATGGTCCGACCTTGGTGACCCTCCACCTGCCGTTGGATTGGTATCCGGCCGCGGCATTGCGCCCGACGCGTGGCGACCTCTGGCTTCATGCGGTCTCACCCAGCCAGCAGAAAACCGCGCCATCAGGCGCCAGGCTGACGGCACCGATTCCGAACGGCGTCGACATCCAAGCACTGAACCTGCCGCAGCCGAAGCGCGACTTTGCCCTGGTTCTGAGCCGGGTTTGCCCGGAGAAGGGCATTCACCTGGCGCTCGATGCAGCCAAACTAGCAGGCGTTCCGCTGGTCGTCGGCGGTAAGGTCTATCCCTACGAAACGCATACGCGGTACTTTCGCGACGAGGTCCAATCTCGCCTCGATGGCCGCCGCCGCTTCCTTGGCCCGCTCGGCTTCACCGCCAAGCGACGCTTTCTCAACGCAGCGCGCTGTCTGGTCATTCCGAGCCTCGCAGCCGAGACCAGCTCGCTTGTGGCCATGGAGGCCCTCGCCTGCGGGACCCCGGTAGTCGCCTTTCCAAATGGTGCGCTTCCCGACGTCATAGAGCACGGCAGGACGGGCTTTCTCGTCGACACGGTCGACGAGATGGCCCAAGCCATTCTTGCGGCGCCCAGCTTGGATGCCGAGACATGCAGGGCGGAGGCGCGACGGCGATTTTCGCTGGAACGGATGATCTCGTCTTACATGGATGCCTATCAGGCGCTGGCACAGCTTGGCACTGGTCGCCGGCGCTTGGCTGCGACGCCGTGAGCAAAGCGGTGCTGCGCTGCGAAATCATCGGTGACCCCGCGCAGTTCGACGCCTTGACGCCGCACTGGTGGAAACTGTGGCAGCAGAGTCCCTCGGCGACGCCGTTTCAATCTCCCGCCTGGCTGGTGCCATGGTGGCACGCATTCGCACCCGGTGAACTGGCGACAGTCGCGGTCTGGCGCGGCGGCGATCTGGTCGGGCTGGCGCCGCTCTATCTCGAGCACGGGACGGCCGGTTCGAAGCTGCTTCCGGTCGGCATTTCGCTCAGCGACTATCTGGACATCCTGGCTGTCCCTGGGATCGAAGCCGAGGTTGTCGGCATTATCAGCGAGTCGATCTTCTCGATCGGGTGGGCGCAATGGATCTTGTCGGACTTGCCGCAGGACAGCGTCGCCCTTGCGATGAAGCATCCCGAGATGGATCGGCCGACCGCCCATGCCGCCTGCCCCGTGCTCGCCATCGCCGGCGACGAAACGCTGGCAGGCTGCGTCCCCGCAAGACGCAGACGCCAGTTGCGTCGGGCGCGCCAGGCGGCATCAAGATGCGGCCGGATTGCGCTGTCATCGGCAAACGGCAGTCCGCAAACCTTCCTCGATCAATTGATCCGCCTGCACAATGTGCGATGGGCCGAACACGGAGGGGGTGTGTTGGCCAACCCCGCCGTCGAGCAATTCCATCGGCTCTCGCTTCCCTTGCTCGATGCTCATGGTCTGGTGCGATGCTGGCTGCTCGCGATCGATGACAGGACCATCGGTGCCTATTACGGATTTCACCACCGCGGCCGTGCCTACGCTTATCTGGGTGGGTTCGACCCTGCTTATGCCGAGGAGAGCCCGGGCGCGATCCTGATTGGCCACGCAATCGTGGAGTCGATCCGTGAAGATGCGCGCGAGTTCGATTTCCTGCGCGGCCAGGAGGCCTACAAATATGGCTGGGGCGCCGCCGACAGGTGGACGATGCGCAGGGTCTGGACGCGGAGTTGACCCATGAGTGTAACCGCACCGAAAGGCGCCCAGCGCCGGACATCGGTCAGGCTGGCGGTTGAAGACTGCATGGCCGACGGTATTTGCGCCGAAGGTGTTCTCGTCAGGCTGGCGCTCCACCTGCCGCCCACAATTGGGGCAGCGGAATTGGCGGAGGTCGTGCTGAAAGTCCGTCCGGCGGATACCGGCGACGCGGCAAGATTGCGGAAGGTCGCCGGACTGCTGCGCTGCAAACCAGACGTCTTTGCCATGTTGCGAGCGACGGGCGGCGCCGTTCGCCATGAGCGCAATGAGGACGAGACGAATGCCGCTGTCGTCATGCGGCTGGCGTCCAGCTTCGATGCCGCGGCAGCGATTTCGGGAGCCGCGAGTGTCCAACTGGCATCCCTCGGCGATGTGGAAAGGCTCACAGCCACGACCAACGAAATCGTCGCATGGCTGGAAGCCCGAGAATTCACCGGAAGGGAACGGAGCATTCTCGACATCGGTTGCGGCATCGGCCGTTTCGAGCGTGCGCTGTGCAGATCCTTCAAGCGGATGGTCGGTATCGATATATCGTCGCGAATGATCTCCATCGCCTCAGAGCAATGCGCCGCACTCGGCAATGTCGAGTTACGACAAACCTCCGGTCTCGATCTGGCCGATTTCGACGATGCCAGTTTCGATTGCGTGCTGGCGGTCGACAGCTTTCCCTATCTGGTTCTGGCCGGCATGGCAGAGCGGCATTTCGAAGAAATTGCGCGCGTTCTGAAACGGCCGGGCTGGCTCGCCTTGCTGAACTATTCCTATCGCGGATCGCTTTTCTCAGACCGCGACGATATCGGCCGTCTGGCGCAAGCTCATCAATTGCGGGTCCTCATCGACGGTGAGAAGCCGTTTCGATCATGGGATGGCAACGCTTTTTTGCTCGCTCGGTGAGACGGAACATTACAGCACGATGCCAGTTCGGATGTCGAGCAAAGGGCACCAACGAGTGTCCTCGATTCGAAGGAGGAGCGCGGGCTGGACGGCAATCGGATCAAGTCCGAAGGATTACGCCGCTAATCGATTGCCGAAGGACTGAACGCCACCGCGCGGGCCTGTGGTCCGCGGGGCGACCAAGGAGCAAGGAAATAAACCTGTGCAAGGGTCCGCCGGTCAGCTTCTCGGCGGTGGACACAGGCTTGTAATGCCGGGCGCTTATCACCACACTACGATCAAGGGACCGCTATCAAGAGAATGTGATGTCTCGTTCGAGCGACGATACCGCGGATCCGCATGTCGAGATGGCGGTGGATCGGGAGATTGCCTCCCTGCTGGCAGCCATAGAGCAGGAAAAGATTCCGGACCGCCTCACCAAGCTGGCGATCGAATTGCAGAACGCGCTCGTCGAGAAGCGTCGGCGCGACGTGAACAACTGACTATCTGCGGCTGTCGACCTCGACGTCGAGCTGACCGTCCGACAGCTGGTTTCTCCTCTCCATCAATGTCTCCAGCGAACTCTCCCCTAGGAGTTCAAGGATGTTGGCGCGCGCACGGTTCAGGCGGCTTTTGACCGTCCCGACCGCGCAACCGCATATGTCGGCGGTTTCCTCGTAGCTCACTCCCAAAACGCCGATCAGCATCAGCACCTCGCGTTGGTGTTCAGGCAGTCTTTGAATGGCGCCGTGAACTTCCCTGCTCTGAACGGTCCATTCCTGGGTGGCTTCCGAAATTGGTCTCGAAGAGGCGCAGTCGAGCAGGCCTGGCGCCTCCCGGGCAGCGATCTTGACCCGGGTATAATAGGTGTTGCGCATGATGGTGAAGAGCCACGACTTCATTCGCGTACCGGGTTCGAACTTGTCGATGTTGGCGAGACCCTTGGTCAGTGTCTCCTGCACGAGATCGTCAGCATCGTCGGGGACGCGGCAGAAGGTGCGGGCGAATGCCCGCAGGGCGGGTATCAGGTCAACGATGGAAACTTCATTGGTTTCCTGGTCGGCCAAAAGGCAGCCTCCGGATGACAATGGTCCAGCTCCCAGCAGAAAGAGTGTGTGAACGCAGCCTCAGCTAAATGCATGGAAGTTTGGTTCGTTCCTCTTGCTGGAGACAACTCTTCATAATTCTTCGCGGGCGGAGATATCTGTCATGCGATCGGCGCATACCATCACCGCAGCAGCGACGCCTCCTTCGACAGTGGTATCTACAGCGTCCGCTTTTTTACGGGAACAAAGCCGTTCACCGGCAGTTTGATGGCTTGCCACTTTAACCTTCCAGTATCGATCGAGGACCTGTCATGGCCAAATCCGCTCGCCCCTCCGCTCGCCAATCGGCAAGTGGACTGGATCAGAATAGCGCGCGCGGAAATGGCGGCGAGTTGCACCAGGTCGCGGGAGACGACACGCCTGTCCTTACCACGGCGCTCGGAACGCCTGTCTCCGACGACCAAAACACATTGCGGATCGGTGAACGCGGACCATCGCTGATCGAAGACTTTCACTTTCGCGAGAAGATTTTCCACTTCGACCACGAACGCATCCCGGAACGGGTCGTCCATGCCCGCGGCTATGGCGCGCATGGTTATTTCGAGACCTACGACTCACTGGCCAAATACACACGTGCCGACATTTTCCAGCGAGCTGGTGAAAAGACGCCGGCATTCGTTCGTTTCTCGACGGTTGCCGGCAACAAGGGCTCGTTCGATCTCGCCCGCGACGTGCGCGGCTTTGCGGTCAAGCTCTACACCAAGGAAGGCAATTGGGATTTGGTCGGCAACAACATTCCGGTCTTCTTCATCCAGGACGCCATCAAGTTTCCCGATCTGATCCACGCCGCCAAACAGGAGCCCGACCGTGCTTTTCCGCAGGCACAGACGGCGCACGACAATTTCTGGGACTTCATCAGCCTGATGCCGGAATCGATGCACATGGTGATGTGGATCATGTCGGATCGCGCCATCCCGCGTTCCTTCCGCTTCATGCAAGGCTTCGGTGTGCATACGTTCCGCCTCGTCAACGCCAAGGACGAATCCACCTTCGTCAAGTTCATCTGGAAACCCAAGCTCGGCATGCAATCGGTGGTCTGGAACGAGGCGGTCAAGATCAACGGCGCCGATCCCGACTTCCATCGCCGCGATCTGTGGGAGGCCATACAGGCCGGCAATTTCCCGGAATGGGAGTTGACGGTGCAACTGTTCGATCAGGCGTTTGCCGACAGTTTTGACTTCGATATCCTGGACGCAACGAAGATCATTCCCGAAGAGGTTCTCGAACCAATTCCGGTCGGTCGGCTGGTGCTCGACCGGATGCCGGATAATTTCTTCGCCGAGACCGAGCAGGTTGCATTCATGACGCAGAATGTGCCGCCCGGAATCGATTTCTCCAACGATCCGCTTCTGCAGGGCCGCAACTTCTCCTATCTCGATACCCAATTGAAGCGGCTGGGCAGTCCGAACTTTACCCATCTGCCGGTCAATGCGCCGAAGTGCCCGTTCGCCCATTTTCAACAGGACGGGCACATGGCCATGCGCAATCCGGCCGGTCGCGCCAACTATGAACCTAACTCATGGGGACTGGGACCGCGCGAGGATCCGCAGCGTGGCTTCCGTTCTTTCTCCGATGCCGAACAAGGGCAGAAAGTACGTCTGCGCGCGGAGAGCTTCGCCGATCACTACAGCCAGGCCCGGCAATTCTTCAACAGCCAGACACCACCGGAGCAGCGTCACATCGCGATGGCGCTGACGTTTGAACTGAGCAAGGTCCAGGCACCGGCGATCCGCGAACGCATGGTTTCGCATTTGTTGAACATCGATGAAACGCTGGCGACCACGGTCGCCGACAAGCTCGGCATCCGTGACATGCCCGAACCTGCCGAAGCCGCCGTTCCACCGCGCGATGACTTGCCGCCGTCGCCGGCGCTCAGCATCATCCAAAACGGGCCCGACAGTTTCGAAGGCCGCAAAGTCGGTGTCATGCTCAGCGATGGAGCCGATGTCGCGCTGTTCGAGGAACTTCGTTCCGCCATCGAAGCGGAAGGCGCGGTGATGGAGGTGGTTGCGCCCAAGGTGGGCGGCGTCGAAGCCGCCGACGGCACCCACATCGAGGCAAGGCACATGATCGACGGCGGTCCATCCGTTTTGTTCGACGCGGTGGTGCTGCTCCTCTCCGAGGCGGGCGCCGAGCTACTGGTCACGGAGGCCGCTGCGAAGGATTTCGTGTCTGATGCGTTTGCGCATTGCAAGTTCATCGGCTTCACCTCCGGGGCCGAGCCGCTCCTGATCAAAGCAGGCGTCGCTCCCGATGCCGATGAGGGGCTGAGGCGGCTGGATTCGGCAGCTTCGGTAGCTGCGTTTGTGCAGTCATGCCGCAAACTGCGGCTCTGGGCGCGGGAGGCGGCTGTCAAACTTTGATGCGATGGCGTCAGCTGTTTCCGTTGGCGCGTCCGCACTCTTTGGTTTGCCGCCAACCCATCCGG